>DASTYK010000059.1 GCA_035764935.1 Longimicrobiales bacterium
GGCGCCACGCGACCCGCGGTGAGCACCCGCTCCACCGTTCGCACGGGGAGCCGGAAGAGCGGCGGGAGCGCGAGCGTCAGGATGAAGACGCGCGCCAGCATCGTGAGCACGTGCTCGCGATAGCGGGTGCTCGTCGAATCAGTCACCGGACGTCAGCAGTTTCGCGTCCACGAGATCGTCGAGCAGCTCGTCCAGGTCCGCACGCATGGTTCGCTCGTCGATGTCGTACTCGGCGCAGAGTTGGCGCACGATGTCGTCCCGCGAACGGGTGCCGTCGCAGAGTGCCCACACCCGGCTGCCGACTTCGTCGAGCGAGAAGTACTCACCGCCGCGCCCGTCGAGCAGGACGAGCATGTCTCCGGACGTCTGCGTGAGGACGTGCTCGCGCGGCCTGGGATAGTCGTTCACAGCCTGCATGCCATCGTTCCCTTCTGCGGCAGCGGGCGGGACGCCTCGTTCGGCGCCCCGCCCGGACCGCATGGACTAGAAGGTGAACCGGGTAAGCCTCCTGAGGAGGCCGAGCCTCCGCAGGTGGGGTTTCCGGTACGCGCGACGAACGGTCACATGAACCTCCTTGGGCTGAGGAAAAGGGAACTGCCGGATACCTGGAGGCCGGTGGTGTCGCGCCCCCTCGCGCGACACCCCGGTTTCACACCGCGTCAGTCGCGGATCAGCACCCACGCCGTGCCGCCGGGCTGGCCGCGGGCCTCGAGCCAGATCTGGTTGCTGTTGCCGGGCCGCATCGATTCCCGGACGTTCAGCGTCGTCTTCAGACCGTTGCCGATGTCCTTCACGACGTACTTCCTGCCGTTCACCGTGACGTGCAGCTCGGTCAGGCCGGGGAAGCCGTTGTGCACCTCGACCCAGTACTCCGCCTGCGGGATCTGGTCGAAGCGCATGGTGATCGGCTTGCCGTAATACCGCTCCAGCGTCACGTCGATCGGGTCGCAGTCCGTGCTGTTGCCGGCGACGTCGCTCACCCGGAGCGCCAGCTGCGAGCTGGACGCCTGGTTGATCTTGGTCGCACGCACGACCACTTCCCCGGTCGTTCCGGTGGTGAACGGGGGTACGACTGCGTCGAGGTTGTTGGCCGTCGTCACCTGGATGCTCGCCAGGCCGCTCGCCTGGTCGCGGGCCGTCACCTCGATGTACTTGCGACCGCTGCCGTCCGTCCCCTGTCCGGAGAGGAAGCACGCCGGCGGCGTGGTGTCACCGCCGTCCGAAACGGATGCGATGCTGAGATCCGAGAGGACCGGACTCTCACCACTCGACGACGAGCGCAGCGTGACGCGCACCTGGATGAAGCGGCCGGTCAGGCTGAAGGCGACGTTGTTGGAGACCGGCGCGAACGCCTGGCCGCCGAGTCCCGCCTCCGTGTCCGCCGCGCGCGCTTCGACCGTGATGCTGGCGCCGGACGGGACCGAGCCCTCTGCCTCGGTGTTCCACTGGATCGTTCCCCACTCCGTGCCCGCCGCACCGCCGTCCTGCACGATGGTCCACGAGCCCTGCGGTGCCGTCGAGCCGAACAGCTGCGCGCCCGTCATGTCGCTGTAGTTGTACGGCGACGGTGTCGGCCGACCGCCCGGGCCAGCCGGGAAGTTGACGACCAGGTCGACGGCGCCGATCGGCGTCACGCCATCCGCGCCGATGCCGCCGCCCGCCGGATCGATACGCGTAGCGGTGTTGGAGTTGAGGTTTGCGCTCCACACCTTGCCGTCCGCGTCGATCGAAACGCCCGTGCTGCCCGCACCCTGCGGGTTGGGCACATTGCCTACGAACGTGCCGTCGTTCTTCAGGTGGCCGATCGTGCAGTTGGCGCCGCAGAACAGGGACGAGCTGACCCAGACGTCGCCATTGGCGTCCACGGCCAGCCCCTGCGCGTTGCCGCTGCCGTGCGAGAACGGCCCCAGGATGGTCGCGCCATCCGGGCTGATCTTTCGCACCACGTTGCCGGACAGCTGTGTCGCCCAGACCCAGCCGTCCTTGTCGATCGCGAGGCCGTAGTTGGCGATCTGAATGCAGACGGGGTTCGTTCCCGGCACCGTCGGTGCGTCCGGATCCCACCGCAACAGGCCGCTGCTGCCGCCATTGGCCGACCAGATCACGCCGTTCGCGTCGATCAGGCCGCCGTAGCCGCCGCACGGCACTGTCGTCACGGGCGTTTCCACCGTGCCGGTCGCGCCGTCCACCCGGACGAAGCCCCTCACGCCCGTGAAGCTGCCCACCCACAGCTTGTTGCTCGCGTCGATGCTCATGTGACGCGAGTCACCAAAGCCGAAGGTGTCCGTGTCCACGTGGTGCAGGATGCATTCGTCGACCGCCTCCGTCACGTCCGAGGTGCTGCCCGGCCAGGCCAGGACGTCGCCGTAGCCGGTCGACGTCTCGATCGTGCCGTTGCCGTTCCGGTCGACGCACTGGTTCAGCTCGGCGAGCCCCACGTGCGTCACACCGCCCCGGCCGCGATGCCCGACCCACACGCTGCCATCGATGGCCACGGTGGTGCGCGACGATTGCGTGCAGCTCACGGCGTCGGACAGCGTCCGGTACTCGCCCAGGATGGCACCCGTCTCCGTATTGACCTTGGCGATCGTGCAACGCACGGAGAGGGCGATCCAGATGAAGGGGAACGTCCCGCTCGTCTCGTTCAGCTGCAGCTGGTTGGGTGCCGCATCGTGGTTCACGCTGACCAGCGTGCCCTCATCGAAGTCGGCGTCCGTCGTATACGTGTAATCGGTTGCCGCCACCACGAACGTCGCGGTCGGCGGCAGCTCCGGGTCCGGCGGGCCCACAATGTCGGCACTGCGTTCCAGCTCCCGGCAGCCCCCCGCCAGGAGCACCAGTACCGCCGCCGCGGCCGTACCGACTCTCCGCACGGAATCGCTGCCTCTGCGCTGCAAGCTCGACTGGTCGAACTGACTCGACAGTGCTCCCATAGTGCCGCCTCCCGGTTCAGGTACAGGACACGACCCGTTCAGTAGATCTGCCAGCCGATACGCATCTCCTCTCGCCGGTGAGGGCCGGGGTGGCCCGCTCGATGTGGGACTCGGATGACCCGAGTGTCGAAAGGTGAGGGCGGTGCTCGGGTGCAAGCGGTATGCGCGGGAGGGTCGCTGCTCGGCATGGAGCGTCGCGCCGCAAATTGACGCACGCAGGATCATACCGGGCGCACGGGACGCACCGGCGCACCGGGCGGGTGCCGCGCAGACCCGGCAAGACCTGCGCAGCAGGCGCAGCGCGAACGCGGCACCCGTTTTCGTTGTGCTGCTGAGGGCGCGTCTCCATCGGCGCCGCTGATCCGCCGATGCAGCGCGATCATCCACGCAACGGTGCAATCATCCCGAGTCGCCGGCGCGCTGCGAGACTGGGACGGACGTGCGGCTTCGATGTTGCCCTTCGACCGGTCACGCAGTGCGCACTGTCGATCCTCCGCGCACGCCGTGCGACCCGATCCATCGAGGCTGAGGATGCTCGAACCCGCAACGCAGGTCCGGCCGCAGGGCCGCCTGCCCGACCTTGCCATCGAGAGTGTCGCCCGGGGTTTCTTCCGGGAGGCAGACCGCTACGGCTTCGAGCAGGTGGACTACCTGCGCTTCGTGAATGCCGTCCTCGGCCTGTCGATGTCCGCCGCGTCAGGCGCCGGGGGCGAGTCTGCGCCGCGGAGCCCGCAGCCGGCAGTGACCGCCGCGAGGCGGAACGGGGGCGCGGTCGCACCACGATCCGCGAATGGGCACGCTCCCGAACCGTGCAGCCTGCCGCTCGCGGACGACGTCGTTCGTGTGCGCGCGTTCGATCCTGCCACGGACACGCACGTGTTCGGTGAGTGGATGCGGGACGACTCCAGCGCGGAGTTCCTGCGCGCGGGCACGATGATGCGACGTCGCAGCCTGGACGAGATCGTGGACGCGCCGGACAGCATACTCGCCCTGGTAACACTGCCGGACGGCACACCGATCGGCGCAACCGCCTATCTGGACATCGATCCCGTGCAGAGCAAGGCGGAGATGCGCAAGCTGATCGGCGAGCCTGCACTGCGCGGCCGCGGCTACGGGCGTGCGGCAACGCGCCTCTGGCTCGACTTCGGCCTGCACGGGCTCCGTCTGCACAAGATCTACATCAACACACTCAACACGAACCTGCGGAACATCCAGCTCAATGAAGGCCTCGGGTTCAGGCTGGAGGGCATTCTGCACGACGAGGTATACCTCGAGGGCAGGTATCACGACGTGCTGCGCATGGCGGTCTGGGGGGATTGAAGCACGACGTACGGGCATGGGGTCAGGAGTCCTGCCAATGACCATCCGCGAAGTGGCGCTCGACCTGTCCGCATACGCGCACGCGAGCGCGCCGTACCACCACCTTACTGTGGACGTGGAAGAGTACTTCCATGTCGCTGCCTGGGAGTCGCACATCCACCGCAGCGACTGGAGCACGATGACGAGCCGGATCGACATCGGACTCGGCTCGCTGCTCGAGCTGCTCGAGCGGCACGGCGCGCGCGCCACCTTCTTCGTGCTGGGCTGGCTCGCGGAGCGGCGTGCGGACCTCGTCAGGCGGATCAGCGACGCCGGCCACGAAATCGCCTCCCATGGCTGGAACCACATGCGCGTGACGGAGCTGACGCCGCTCCGCTTCCGCTATTCCGTCCGTCGTGCGCGGGGGGTGCTGCAATCGATAACGGGTATGGACATCGCAGGCTTCCGCGCGCCCAGCTTCTCGATCGTGCCGGGGCTGGAATGGGCCCTGGAAACGCTGGTGCAGGAAGGCCACACGTACGACTCCAGCATCTTCCCGGCAAACGGCAGGCGCTACGGGTACCCCGGCGCGCGCCGGGATCCCTACGTCATCCACTGCGACGCCGGCAGCATCGTCGAGATGCCGCCGGCTACGCTCCGCTGTTTCGGACTGAACATCCCGGCCGCCGGCGGCGGCTACCTGCGGAACTTCCCCCTGAAGGTGGTCAGCGCCGCGATCACGTCAGCCGAGCGGCGCAGCGCGCCTGCCACGCTGTACGTGCATCCGTGGGAGCTCGATCCCGAGCAGCCGCGCAGCCCGCACTCCTGGGGCTCCACGATCCGGCACTACACCGGCCTGAGTCGCACCGCCTCGCGGCTGGAGCGGCTGCTGGAGACGTTCACGGTGAGACCGATCGCGGATACGATGGCGGGGATCGCGGTGCCGGGGCCGATCAGCGCGGGGCCCTGAGCACAGGGCAGCGGCAGTGCAGCAGCATGGTTCAGGCGGGCGCAGACGGGCAGGGCCGGGGCCGCTCAGCAGGGTGCTGAGCGGCGATTCGATACGGCGGAGCGGCTGGAGCCGGTGGGGCGCAGACGGGCAGCGCCCGATGAACGGGCGTCCACCGGGCCCTGGCCCCGGCCCGGGCCCCGGCCCCTTCCGTTCCTACATGTGGATCACGCGCCCCATCGAAGCCAGCGCTGCCTCCGCGATTGCCTCCGACAGCGTCGGGTGCGGGTGTATCGCCTTTTCCAGCTCCTCAACGGTCGACTCCAGGTGCCGACCCAGCACGAACTCCGCGACCAGCTCGCTGGCGCTCGGTCCGACGATGTGCGCACCCAGGATCTCGCCGTACTTCCTGTCGCGGATGATCTTGACGAAGCCTTCCGTCTCGCCCGCCGTGCGCGCACGACCGTTCGCGCTCCACGGGAAGCTGCCCGCCTCGTAATCGAGCCCCTGCTCCTTCGCCTTCTGCTCCGTCAGCCCGACTGACGCGACCTCCGGATGACAGTACGTCACGTTGGGAATGTTGTTGTAGTCGACCCAGCCGTGACCCTTGCCGGCGATGTGCTCCACCAGCACGATGCCCTCGTGCGACGCCTTGTGCGCGAGCAGCGGCGGCCGCGCACAGTCGCCGATCGCGTACACGCCCTTTGCCGTCGTTTCGAGGCGATCGTTCACCTGGATGAAGCCGCCCTCCGTCTTGACGCCGGCCTTGTCCAGCCCGATGTCGTCGATGATCGGCGCGCGACCGACCGCGACCAGCACGCGATCGACTTCGATCGTCTGGTCCTTTCCGGCCTTGTCCTTGAACGTCAGCTTCACGCCCTTCTTGCCGACGTCCGCCTTCTCGACGCGCGCCGACGTGTGGATCGTCATCCCGCGCTTCTTGTAGCTGCGCTCCACCACCTGCGCGCTGTCCTTGTCCTCCAGCGGCAGCACCTGCTCCAGCGCCTCGATGATCGTGACCTGCGAGCCGAACGCGGCGAACACGTCGGCGAACTCCATCCCGATCGCGCCCGCACCGATGATCGCGATGCTCTTCGGCGCCTCCGGCGCGAACACCGCCTGGTCACTGCTCCACACCCTGTCGCCATCGATCTTCAGCATCGGCAGCGAGCGCGGCCGCGAGCCCGTCGCCAGCACGATGTGCTTCGCGCTGTACGACGTCTTCTTGCCGTCCTGCTCGACCTCGACCTTGCCGTTGCCGGCCAGGCGAGCCCACCCCTCGATCGACGTGACCTTGTTCTTCTTGAAAAGGAAGCCGACGCCCTTGGCGCCCTGCGACGCGACGCCCTGCGCCCGCTTCGCCGCAACCGCGATGTCCAGCGTGACCTCACCCACGTTCACGCCAAAATCCTTCAGCGAAGACGCCTTCTTTGCGTACTTCGCGCTTTCCAGCATCGCCTTGGTCGGGATGCAGCCAATGTTGTTGCAGACACCGCCCAGCTTGTCCGCCTCCACACAGGCCACCTTGAGCCCGAGCTGCGCGCCTCGGATGGCCGCGACGTAGCCGCCGGGCCCCGAGCCGATCACAATGACATCAAAGGAGTTATCCGCCACGTTTCACCTCTGGATCCGCTGTTGGAATCGACGGGCGGGAAGGTACTGCGGCCTGCATTGGGGCACAACGACGGGGGGCCCGGTCCCCGTACGCGCTCCGTGAAGCCGCCGCGTCGCCTGCTCCGCTACCCGTTGAACTGCCCGGGTCACCAGTCTCGCTACGTTGAACTGCCCGGGTCCCCAGTCTCGCACACGCACACGCACGCGCACACGTGGATGGCGGTTCTGCTGTGGCTGGCCTGTCGGGCTATTGGGGCGCCCCGCTTTTCGTTCGAGGATTCCGACAGTCCCGCCGACGGGAGGAAGAGAACGTGGAGGAAGAATGGAATACCGCTTTGATCACGAGCGGCTGGAGGTGTACCGGGTCGCGCGGGAGTTCAATGGCCAGCTGAGTGGGTTGCTGACTCGAGTGCAGCGCGGGCAGGCCGAGTCGCGGGACAACCTGGCACGCGCCGGCAAGTCGATCACGCGCAATATCGCCGAGGGCGCAGGCAAATGGACCGTGAAGGACAAGATCCACTTCTACCACATCGCCCGCGCGTCAGCCACGGAATGTGCGGCCGGCCTCGACGAGCTGCTCGACTATGGCCTTGCCTCGCCCGAGCAGATCGAACCCCTCAAGACCACGCTCGGCCGCATCGTCGCAATGCTGATCGCCATGATACGCTCCCTGGAATCCCGAAAGGAACGGACCATGGACCGCGCCCCGACCCCGTCCCCGCGCGACCCCGGCAACGGCCAGATGCAACCATGAGTCACCGCCGCCGCCCGCCGCCCGCCGTCCGCCCTCGATCGCCGCGCCCATCCATCAGCCCCGCCACCCACGTGTGCGCGTGCGCGTGCGTGTGCGAGACTCGCGACCCCAACGACCTGTAAACAGAACAAACCCGCCATCGAGCCCCGCCACCACCAGGTGCCGGAACCCGAAACCCGGGACCCGTGACCCGTGACCCTACGCCACCGCCACCGCCTCCAGCGCCGCCCGTCTCCCGTTCTCCGCCCCCGACAGCCCCACGATCCGCGCCTTGCCCACGACGTCCCGCATCACGCCCCGCGCGTCCAGCACGACCCGCGCGTGCTGCGCGACATACTCGTAGTCCACCGCGCTGTGGTCCGTGACCACGACCACGCAGTCGGCCGTGACCAGCGTCGGCGCGTCGAGTGGCTGGCTCTCCATCGGCAGGTCGCGCAGCGCAGTGTGCCCGTCGTCGCGGATCACCGGGCAGTGCGGGTCGTGGAACGAGACCCGCGCGCCCCGCTCCTGCAGCAGGCGCATGATCTCGAATGCCGGGCTCTCGCGCAGGTCGTCGATGTCCTTCTTGTATGCGACGCCGAGCACGAGCACCCTGCTGCCGCGCAGCGAGCGGCTCTGCTCGTTCAGCGCGTCCTGCACCTTGCGCACGACGAACGCGGGCATCTCCGCATTGACCTCACTGCTCAGGTCGATCATGCGCGTCTTGAACGAGAGCGTGCGCATCTTCCATGACAGGTAGTGCGGGTCCAGCGGGATGCAGTGTCCGCCGAGCCCCGGGCCCGGCAGGAACTTCATGAAGCCGAACGGCTTGGTCGCAGCCGCCTCGATGACTTCCCACACGTCCACGTTGAGCCGGTCGCAGACCTGCGCCATCTCGTTGGCGAGCGCGATGTTGATCATGCGGAACGTGTTCTCGTGCAGCTTGACCAGCTCCGCTGCCTCCGCCGTGCTGACCGGCACGATCCGCTCGAAGATCTTCTCGTACAGGGATACGCCCATGCGCGTGCACGCGGGCGTGATGCCCCCGATCACCTTGGGCGTGTTGCGCGTGTGCCACACGGCGTTGCCCGGGTCGACGCGCTCCGGGCTGAAGCAGAGGAAGAAGTCGCGACCGGCCTGCAGCCCGCCAGCCTCGAGCACCGGCAGCATGGCTTCACGTGTCGTGCCGGGGTACGTCGTCGACTCCAGGATGATCAGCTGACCGCTGCGCAGTGCTCCCGCGACTGCCGCCGTGGCCGCGACGACGTACGACATGTCCGGGTCCTTGGTCTTGCTGAGCGGCGTCGGCACACAGATGGAGATCGCGTCGCACTGCGACAGCATCCCCATGTCGCTGGTCGCGACGATCCGGCCCGCCTGTACGAGCCGGCGCAGGTCGTCGCCGGTGACGTCCTGGATGTGTGACCTGCCGAGGTTGACGCCGTCGACCACCGACGCCGAGACGTCGAATCCGATGACGCGGTACCCACTGCGCGCCATTTCCACGGCCAGTGGCAGCCCGACATAGCCCAGGCCGATCACACCGAGCACTGCGCCGCGGTCGGCGATTCGCTGCTGAAGCTCCACGAGTTCCTCTGTCACGTTCAGGTGATGCGTATGGCCGGCGCCGCCGGGGAGTCCGGCGCCGGCCCCGTCGAGCGGGGAGGGCCGCTACTCGACGGTCACACTCTTTGCCAGGTTGCGCGGGCGGTCGACATCGCAGCCGCGCAGCACGGCGATATGGTATGCCAGCAGCTGCAGCGGGATCACCGTCAGCAGCGGCGAGAGCATGGGCGACGTGCGCGGCACGTTGAGCTGGTGATCCACGATCGCGCGGAGGTCGCCGTTGCCTTCCGTGCCGATCACCAGAATGCGCCCGCCGCGCGCCTTCACCTCCTGGATGTTCGACACGACCTTCTCATAGACCTCGTCCGACGGCGCGACGAACACGACCGGCATGTTCTCGTCGATCAGCGCGATCGGGCCGTGCTTCATCTCCGCCGCGGGCAACCCCTCGGCGTGGATGTAGCTGATCTCCTTGAGCTTGAGCGCGCCCTCGAGCGCGACCGGGAAGTTGACGCCCCGGCCGAGGTACAGAGCGTTCGGCGCCTCGGCGAACGACGCCGCAATCGCCTCGACCTGCGGCTCCAGTCGCAGCGTGCGCCGGATCAGCGACGGCAGCGTGTCCAGCTCACACAGCAACGCCGCCGCTTCCTCCTCGGCGAGGTCACGGTGCCGACCGAGGTATACGCCCAGCATCAGCAGCGCGATGATCTGCGACGTGAACGCCTTGGTCGATGCGACGCCGACCTCCGGTCCAACGTGCAGGTAGATGCCGCCGTCCGCATCGCGCGCGATCGTGCTGCCCACGACGTTGACGATGCCGACCACGTGCGCGCCCGCCGCGCGCGCCGCACGCATCGCCTCCAGCGTGTCCGCGGTCTCACCCGACTGCGAGATCGCGACTGCCAGCGTATCCGATGCGTCGAGCTGGTGCTGGTAGCGGTACTCCGACGCGTACTCGACCTGCACCGGCAGTCCTGTCAGTCGCTCGATCACCTGCCGGCCGATCAGCCCCGCGTGCCAGGACGTGCCGCAGCCCAGGATCAGCACGCGCCGGAAGCGGCGGCACTGCTCCGGCGTCAGCTTCAGCCCGTCCAGCCGTACATTGCCGTCCTCGCCCAGCCGACCACGCATGGTGTTGCGTGCGGACTCGGGCTGCTCGTGAATCTCCTTGTGCATGAAGTGCGCGTGATTGCCACGCTCGATCGCTTCGATCGACCAGTCGATCCGGTCGACGGAGCGGACCTGTACACGCGCATCGTGATCCACCACGTGCATGCCGTCGGCAGTCAGCACCGCGATGTCACCATCATCCAGGTAGACGACCTGCCGCGTGTAATCGACCACGGCCGACGGGTCCGATCCGATGAAGTACTCCGCCTCGCCCACACCGATCAGAACCGGAGAGCCGCGCCGCGCGACCACGATGCGACCGGGTTCGTCCGCGCTCATCACGGCGATCGCGTAGGCACCCACCACCAGGCCGAGCGCGGCGGCGACCCGCTCCTCGAGCGTGTCTGCCTTCGTGTCCTCGATCAGGTGGACGATGACCTCGGTGTCCGTCTCCGTCCGGAACACGTGACCCTTGTTCTCGAGGTGCGTGCGCAGTACGTCGGCGTTCTCGATGATGCCGTTGTGCACCAGTGCCAGGCGGCCGGTGCAATCGGTATGCGGATGCGCGTTCACCTGCGTCGGTGCGCCGTGGGTCGCCCAGCGCGTGTGGCCGATGCCGCTCGTGCCGCACGCGGGCTCCTCGCTCAGCAGCGACTCCAGTCCGCTCACCCGGCCGACCACCTTCCGCGTGATCAGCCCGACACCGTTCTGCACCACCACACCGGCCGAGTCATAGCCGCGGTACTCGAGCCGGTTGAGCCCGTTCAACAGGATCGGCGCCGCCTCGCGACTGCCCACGTAGCCGACGATTCCACACATCCATTGACCTCCGAGGTTACGTCCGGGGAGTCGCTGGAAGGTCAAGTTCGGGACCGACACTGCATGTGGCGAAAAATCCCCGTGGAAGGCGCGATTTCCGGGCACAATGCCACGTTCCGATGCGCAGCGGTGTTACGTCTCGTTGCGCGATCGCAACAGCAGATGCCGCGCTGCGCCCGCTGATCAATGGGGCTCAGCCGGAACGCGTTACGGGGGAGTTATCTCTGCCTGAGGTCGTTGCATGAGGGGGTACGATGTGACGTTCGCGAAATCATGTCATGGCAGCGAGCATGGAAACTGCTATCTTGCGGCACCTCCCGAATGGACCGGCAGTGCGTTCGGCAACTTCAAAGTACTGGAGCATGGCTGGTGAGACGGCCACCTCTCGTCCTGATCGTGAGCGAGCACGAGTGGGCATCGCGCTCACTCGATGCGGTACTGGCACCGCAGGGGTATGCGGTACTGCGCGCGTACAATGCGCGCCAGGCGCTCGAGCGCACGCGTGCTGCGAATCCCGATGCCGTGCTTGTCGATGGCAACCTTTCGGATAGCGATGCCGCTGGGCTGATTGCGCAGCTGCGCGGCGAAGGTGGGCTGTCCCCGGCAGCGGCCGTCGTCGCGATCTTTGCGGGCACGCTCAATCGCGACGAAAGGCTTCGCCTGCTGAGCGCCGGAGCCTGGGACGTGTTGAGCCTGCCGATCGATGCCGACGAGCTGCTGCTCCGCATCCAGCGCTTCATCGACGGCAAGATGGAGTCGGACCGGATCCGCGAGCAGGCGCTGCTCGACCCCGGGACGGGGCTTTACACGTGGGAAGGAATCGTCCGGCGTGTGCAGGAGCTGGGCGCAGCCGCGGCCCGCTTCAGCCGTCCGCTCGCGTGCCTCGTCCTCACCACCGCAGACGAAGCGGGTGACGTGCAGTCCATTGCGCAGCTTCTGCGAGAGGTGACGCGTCGCTCTGACGTGATCGGCCGCGCCGGTTCGGGCGAGTTCATCGTGGTCGCGCCCGACACTGCCCCCGACGGCGCCCGCACGCTCGCCGAGCGCGTGCACAACGCCGCCTCGAGCGGCCTGAGTGGCGCAGCCTGCAGGATCGGCGTGTTCGGCGTGCCCGACCTCCGCGAGGCCGGCCTCGATCCGATGGAGGTGCTCGTGCGCGCCACCATGGCCGCGGGCGCCAGGCCGGTCGAGGTCGACGCCTGACGCAGAGCACGCGCGTGCGACGACGTCACTAGGCACCATTCGTCGCGGCCGTGCCGACATCGAACCGCAACGGGTTGCGGTGCGCGTGCCGCGCCGCGGCGCACGTCGTCCGCAGCTGTGGTGTCGAGCCAACGAAAAAGCTTGACTCGCAGGTGGCGCATCACTATCTACAGCCTCCTGCACCCCTGACGGTGCAGCCACCGGTCGCTTTCCCCACCGTCCGGTTGTGACCGTCTACAGACACACAGCGAGCGCAACGAGGCGCCCCTTTGCGTCGTCCGCTCTGGATGGAGGCCCTGCCATGGCTTGTTCCGCGCAAGCGCCGGTGTGCGACGAGGGCGCGCCTCCTGACGCGCACGTGAGTGCCGATGCGTTCGGCCTGCGGATGGCGAACGCCGGGCAGATCACCAGTGTGATGCGGCCGCTCGGATGAGAGCCGGTGGGCGCGGGGGCTGGCACCGGTCCGGGGAGCCTCACGGGACCGATATGCGACAGCAGGCCGCGGGTGCATCGGCGGAAGCCGCACCGGGAACGGATACGCCCAACGACGAGAGGCGCCCGCTGATGGCACCCACATGCGCTCCGAGCACCATCACGGGCACCTACGACCGGCTGGATGAAGCTCTGCACCACCTGCTCGAGCAGCACGATGCCTGGGCGGCGGACGCCCTCGGCTACGAGGAAGCGGAGACGCGCCTCCACGAGCTGATCGATGCAGCCTCGGGCGTCGTGCCGCTCGCGCCGCCGGAGGCGGCTGGCGTGCGCGTCCTGCAGCAGCGGTTACTCGACCTGCTCCGCGCCCAGCTGCTGTCGGCACATCCGGCGGGCGTGGATGCAGCTGCTGATGCGGCCCTGCTAACCCTGCTGGGCAGGCTGGAAGAGATCCGCCAGGCGCTGGACCCGGAATACCATCAGCTGCTGCCGGCGCGACTCGCCGGAACAGACGCCCTCACGCTCGTCGTCGAGGTCGTGCATGACCTGCGCTCGCCACTCACGTCGATCATGTTCCTCGCGGAGACGCTGCGGAAGGGACGAAGCGGGCCGATCAATGACGCACAGCGCAAACAGCTGGGAATCGTCTACAGCGCCGCTCTCGCACTGACCACAGTCGCAACGGACGTCATCGCCCTCGCTCGCGGCGGCGACGTGCAGCCCGAGTCCGATGCACCCTTCTCCATCCACGAGATCTTTCATTCCGTACGTGACATGGTCCTGCCCCTTGCGGAAGAAAAGGGTCTCGACCTGCGCTTCAACACCGTGATCGACGAGCCGCGCATGGGCAACAGCATCGCGCTCGGTCGCGTGCTGTTGAACCTGGTCACCAACGCGCTGAAGTTCACCGAGTCCGGCTACATCGAGGTCACGGCAGAGGAGCGCGGCGCCGCGCGCGTCGAGTTCGCGGTGCGCGATACCGGGCGGGGGATGGAGCACCCGGACCCCAACCTGCTCTTCCAGCCCTTTCACCGCACGAGCTACAGGAGTGGACTGCGGTTCTCCGGGACGGGGCTCGGGCTGTCCATGTGCCGGCGGACGGTCGAAGTGTTGGGTGGAGAGCTGCGGTACGAGTCACGGCCCGGCTCGGGTACGCGGTTCTTCTTCGAGCTGAACCTGCCCAGGGTGAGCCGGTTCTGACCGGGCGAGTCCGCCCCGTTCCCGCCCACGGTCCCGCCCGCTCTCTCTCTCCACCGATCAACCCGACGAACAGCACCACTGCGACCACGAGGCCGCCCGGACCGCTCGATCCTTGAAAAAACGGATAGCTCGGCTGATCCGTTAGATCGCCTCGACTGCGGGCCTGCTCTCCGCCAGGCTGCCGGCGCCTGTTGCCAGGGCGGCCA
>DASTYK010000060.1 GCA_035764935.1 Longimicrobiales bacterium
CCAATCAAGGCGAACACGACGCCGCGCGCGGCGACGCCGAATCGCGAGACACGCCGCAGCAGCGCCCTGCGCTCAGGCGCCACATCCGACAGGTCGAGCATCTCGTCCAGATCCGCCTGGATACCGCGGTAGACCTGGTACAGCCCGTAGCCGACCAGCGCGGCACCCGCCGCGACCAGCAGCCACCGACCGACCGGCAATTCCATTGCGCGTGCACTCCAGCTCGCCGCCTCCCGGTTGCCGCTCCCGTCCGTGGCCGCGCTTCCTGCGAATGCGAGCCGGGCGGCGGTGACGGCCAGCGCGCCGTGCACGATGGCGATGACGCCGTGGAGCACGCGCTCGCCGGCGGAATCCCGCTCGGGATTGGCGAGTGCCGCATAGGCGCGCCAGAGCGCATACGCGGCGAGGCCGAGTGCGATCAGGCCGATCAGCACGCGGCCGAGCGGCTCGTCCACGAGCGACCGGATCGCACCGCTCGCGCCCGTTGCCTCTCCCGAGCCGAGCGCCGCACGCAGGGCGATCCAGCCCATGATCATGTACACGACGCCCCGGCTCGCCAGGCCGAAGCGCGCGAAGCGCTCCACCCAGTCCCCGCCGCGGGCGCCCACGGCGCGCGCGGATTCCTCGCCTGCTCGAACGACGCGAATCGGACCTGCCATTCTGCCTCCTGTTCTGCTGCGTCCCATCAAGGCAAACGGCGGACCGCCCTTCCACCGACCGCGCCCGGGACACAGCGACAGGCTGGGCCCGCTCGTCGGCTGGACGCGCTCGCGTCACCGGCACGACGGCTGGCCCCGCGATCGTAGGGTTTCACGTCGCTCGAACGTTCCAATTCAGGCCCGCGCTTTCCGGATCGCCGACTGGCGCCCAAATTGCGCCCCTGAGCCACATGCACCGCCGATGCGGGGCAACGAATGAAAGTCAGAGGAGGCAGTATGAAGCAGTATCGAATCGGCCGCATCGCCGCCACAGCGGTGCTGATGCTGGGCGCGCTGGCCGTGACCGGATGCCTGGGTGACAACGACCCCGTCGACGTCGATGTGAACGATGGGCATGTGATCGGCGTCGGGCTGCGCGTGGCGCAGCAGCACTTCAATGTCGCGGCGTTCGCGGAAGACAGCGAGAACACGGATCTGCTGACGCTGACGGACAGCATCTCGACGCATGCCGAGGCGCAGTTCGACGCGTTCCTGGACCTGGACATCACCGTGCGCGAGACCACCCTCTCGCAGGCGATCGCGCGCCAGACGAGTGACATCGCCAACCTGCTGTCGATCTACACGGGCGAGGAGTTCGACCGGCAGTACGTCCAGGTCCTCGTCGACCTCTACGAGCAGAACATCGGGATCATCGATGAGGACCTGCTCACCGCGGTCGAGAGCCCGGAGCTGGAGGCGGAGCTGCAGGCGCTGCGCGCTACCCTCGTCGCGGAGCAGCTCGAGGTCATCGCCCTGCAGACGGAGATCGGCCCGCCCGAGAGCTGACGCGACGCGCGGTGGACTCGCGCGGCACAGCAGCAGTGAACGGCCCGTGGCGCCAGCCGGCGACCACGGGCCGTTCCTCGTTCATCGTAAGCGGCGGAGAGTCACGCCGTCACACCAACCACAGCAGCCGCCTGCCCCGGCTGGTCTGCATTCTCACTTCTCGCCGTCCGCGGGCTTGCCGTACGTCTTCAGGAACAGCCGCTCGCCTTCCGTCGTGCCGATCAGGATCAGCTCCGTGCCCTCCTCGGACGACAGCACCGTGTCGGGTGGCGGGTTCACGAGCACCTCGTCGTCCTGCTCGATCGCGACCACGCTGCAGCTCGTCGTCTCGCGGATCCCGCTTTCCGCGAGTGTCTTGCCCACGAGCGCGGGCGGCACCGGCGTGCGGAACACGTCCAGCCCCTCGGCGATCATCAGCAGGTCGTCGCGCTCGAGCAGGTTGTAGACCGCGTTCGCACCCATGGACGCGTACGACATCACGAAGTCCGCGCCAGCGCGATGCAGCGTCGAGACGTTCCGCTCCAGGTTGGAACGGCTGATGATCTGCATGTCCGGCCGCAGCTTCCGGCAGTAGATCGTCAGGTAGATGTTGGTCGCGTCGTCCGACGTCGTCACGATCGCGGTCGGCGCGCTCTCGATGCCCGCCGCGTTCAGCACGTCGCGATCCGCAGCCGAGCCGACCACCGTCTTGCCGGGGATCTTCACGCGCGACGGCTCCTTCTCGACGATGCGGTAGTCGATGCCGCGCGACGCCAGCGCCAGCGCGGCCGCACGCCCGACGCGTCCGCCGCCCAGGATCACCACGGGCGCCTCGCCCAGGTGATAGATCGCCGTCAGCTCGCCGAACCTGTTGAGCTGCTCCACCGTGCCCGCCAGCACGAGCACGGTGGACGCCTCGAGTGGCTGGTCCGGCAGTGGCACGACGAACGTGCCTCGCCGCCAGAGGCCGACCACCGTGAGGCCCGTCGCATTGCGCAGCCACCCGTCGCCCAGCGTCTTGCCGACCATCGGCGTGCCCGCAACGGGAGCTTCCGCGATCACGAGCTGGCCGAAGCGCCCGATGATGTTCGCACGGATGTCACCGGCGACGCTGCGCCGCGCCAGCGACTGTCCCAGCATCTCCGTCAGCTTGAGCACGTGCGACGCACCGGCCAGCTCCAGCACGTCGTAGGAATCCGTCGACCGCGCGAACGCGACGATGGGCACGTACGGGTCCAGCTCGCGCACCGTGAAGGCGACGTTGGTGTTCATGTAGTCGTCGCCCGTCGCGACGATCATCGCCGCCTCGTCCGCGCGCGCTCGCCGGTAGGTCTCCAGGTCGTCACGCTGCCCGACCACGACCTGGAAGCCGAGGTCGTGCAGCTCCAGCGCGCGCGTCAGGTCCGGCTCGATCAGGTAATACGGCCGCTCGTGCGAGCGCAGCCGCTCGATCAGCGCGAGCGCCACCGGCTCATCGTCCGTGATCAGCACGTGGCCGTGCGTGCCCGGCGGCAGCGAGCGCGGCGCGCGCCGCTGCCGCTGCGCCTCCAGCCACGGGGCATAGAAAAACTCGATGAACGTGAACGGCAGCAGCACCAGCAGGACGACGACGCCGGACATGAGGACGACCACGGAGAAGAAGCGGCCGGCATCGCTCTGGAAGGTGATGTCGCCGAACCCGAGCGTCGACATCACGGTGAGCGTCCAGTAGAACCCGGTCAGCCACGAGTGGCTCTGCCCCTCCATGACCATCAGCACATGGAAGAGTACCGAGTACACCACCACCATGAGCGCGACGATGATCAGGTAGCGCGCCAGGATGCGCAGGTTCTGCTGCGCGTCGCCCGAGCGCGCGAATGCCATGACCTGCGTCGTCAGGTACTTCATGCGCTCATCCCGTGCATCGCGGCGCTCCGCCTGTCCGTGCCTGGTGCATCCGCTGGATTCTTCACTCGGTGTATGATGCCTGCGCGGCCGCGCCCTCGCGCGGCAGCCGGATCGTCGCCCGCGCACCGCGCCGGTCCCGCCGGTTCTCCAGCTGCAGCGAGCCGCCGTGCGCTTCCACGATCTGCCGGCTCAATGCGAGACCGATGCCGGAACCGGTGGGCTTGGTCGTGAAGAAGGGTACGAACAGGTTGGCCGTCGCGTCGAGGCCCCTGCCCTCGTCCTCGATGGTAATCACGACGAAACGCGCATCCGAGCGCCACGTCATCGACACGCTGCCGCCCGTCTCGAGCGACGCGTCCGCCGCGTTGCGCAGCAGGTTGATCAGCGCCTGCTCGAGCTGCGCCCGGTCCGCATGGATGACGACGTCGCCGCCGTACGCCGGCGGCCGGACCTGTACCTCCAGGCGCGTTTCCAGCTCCGCAACGCCCTCCACCAGCGACGCGACCTGCATCGGCTTCGGCTTGGGCGCCGGCATCCTGGCCAGGCGCGCGTACTCGGACATCAGCTTCGCAAGCGCCTCCGAGCGGTTCGCAATGACGTCCAGCCCCTCCTCGACGTCCGCGACCCGATCGCTCTGCACCAGCTCCTTCTCGAGAATTCGGCGCACGGACCGCGCGATCGACTGGATCGGCGCGAGCGAGTTGTTGATCTCGTGCGAGAGCACGCGCACGATGCGCTGCCACGCGAGCTTCTCCTCCTCGCGCAGTGCACGCGTCACGTCGCCCAGCACGATGAGCCGGTGCGGCCGCCCGTCCTGCCGGAACTCCGAGCGCCGCATCTCCCAGCGACCGGTCGCGCCCGGGAACGCGTGGTCCAGCGTGCGTGCGGGCGGCCCCTCCAGGTACTCCGCGAGCCCGATGTCCTCCGCGGTCCTGCCGATCAGTGCATCGGGCACCGACCCCACCAGCGACGCGCCCGCGCGGTTCACCAGGCGCAGCTCGTCGTCCGCATCGAACGCGAAGATCGCGACGTCGATCTCGGCCAGCACGCTGGACAGCAGCGCCGTCGCCTCGACTGCCGCGAGCCGTTGCCTGTGCAGCGTTTCCCCCAGCTCGTTCACCTCGCCCATCACGTCGCCCAGCAGGTCGCCGCCGTGCGCGCCCGCACCGCGCAGCGAGTAGTCGCCCTCGCGCAGCGCACCGAGCAGGTTCTGCAGGAGCTGCAGCGGCCGCACCGTGCGCGAATACGCACTGATCGCGGCACCGATCCAGAAGGCGGGGAGGAAGAGCGAGAGCGTCCAGCGCAGCTCGGTCGAGAACTCGTGCGTCCAGAGCAGCCAGAGCGCGACCACGACGGCGGGGAGGCCGCCGAGCAGCACGTTGCGGACGACGGCGTGCTCGAGGCCGCGGAAGCGGCTGCGCGGGGTCACGGACGGTGCCGGGGGATGAGTGGGTGCACGCTGCGGTGTTCGTTGCCGGGACGTCCGGGTCGCCGCCGACGCGACGGAGCCGGGTGCCGCAAGCTAAGGGCGGGCCGGGTGGCCGCACCAGAGAACGCGTCAGCCGGGTTGTCGCCGGACTCCGCGGCGGGCATTGTAGGGGCGCCGTCGCGCTGCTGTACCCGCCCGGCCAGCCGGCATATCACACATCGGAGCCGATCGCATGATCACCGCGGACCGGATCACGAAGCAGTATGCGACGGTCACCGCCGTCGACGACGTCTCGTTCGACGTCGCCCGGGGCGAGATCTTCGCGCTGCTCGGCCCCAACGGCGCCGGCAAGACCACGCTGCTCCGCATGGTGCTCGGGCTCATGGAGCCCGACAGCGGCAGCATCACCTTCGACGGCTACGAGTCGCGCCCCGCGCCGCACGAGATCGGCTACCTGCCTGAGGATCGCGGCCTCTACCCCGACGTGAAGGTGCTCGACACGCTGGTGCACTTCGGCGCACTGCGCGGAATGTCACGTCGCGCGGCACGCGATGCAGCCGTGACGTGGCTCGAGCGCATGAAGCTGTCCGATCGCGCCGGCGAGCCGCTCAAGGCGCTGTCCAAGGGGAACCAGCAGAAGGTCCAGTTCATCAGCGCCATCCTGCACGCGCCCGTCCTCGCCGTGCTCGACGAGCCGTTCTCCGGTCTCGACCCGCTCAACCAGGACTTCTTCCTCGACCTGTTCCGCGAGCTGCGCGCTGACGGAATGACCATCGTGCTCTCCGCGCACCAGATGCAGCTCGTCGAGCGCATTGCCGACCGCATCCTCGTGCTGAACCGCGGGCAGACCGTGCTGAGCGGGACGCTGCCGGCCGTGCGACGTCGCTGGACGACCGGACGTCGCCTGCTCGTCACGCTGGCCGAAGCGGCGCCCGCCAGCTTCGATGGCAGCATCCCGGGCATCGAGGTGCAGCAGGTGGCGGACGACGTGCTCGAGGTATTCGTGCCCGACGAGCTGGAGCTTTCGCCCGTGCTCGCACAGATCGGCACGCGACTGAACGTCCGCGAGCTCGAGTCGCATCCCGTCACCCTGCACGATGTCTATGTCCGCTCGATCGGGCGCCACGACGAGGAGCGCGTATGACGTACTGGCGAGCGACGATGGCGGTCACGCGCTGGGAGTTCCAGCGCTACATCAAGTGGAAGCAGCAGATCGTCGGGATGCTGGTCACGATGGTCGTCGTCGGCGCCTTCGTGGTCCTGCCGCGCCTGAACGATGGTGACGCCGACCGCGTCCGGACGATCGCGGTGATCGGCGACGACGTGCTGCCCGTCAGCAGCGCCGGCGCCGGTGAGTACACGTTCGTCGCCCATCCACGCTCCGACGAGCAGCAGCTGCGCGACGCGGTGAACGATGAAGTGTTCGACGGGCTGCTCATCGTGCACAGCCCTGACGACGTCGAGCTCGTGCTGCGTCGCGAGGCAGACTGGGCCGGCGGCGTACACGCGCTGGTTACGACCGCCCGGCGCGAGCAGATGATCGCGAGCGCGGGCCTGAGCCGCGACCAGGTCGAGAACATCCTGGCGCCGCCCGCGCTGGAGGTGAGCTACACGGCGACCGGCGCGGGCGAGGGGCGTGGCGGACGGCTGACGGTGATCATCGTGATCTCGCTCATGCTGTTCACCGTCTTCGTCGGCATGAGCTACATCTTCGCCAGCATCACGGGGGAGAAGCAGATCCGTGTGACCGAGCAGGTCATCTCGGCGATTCCACCGCAGGCGTGGATCGACGGCAAGATCCTCGGGCTGATGCTGGTCAGCCTGGTGGGTGTGCTCGTGCAGGTCGTCGCGTTCGCCGCGGTGTTCCTGATCTCGCGGGCCATGTTCGGCGGTGACCCGATGACGCTGCCCCAGTCACTCGGCGACCCCGGCACGATCGTCCTGATCCTGCTATTCGCCATGTTCGGCCTGTTCTTCTGGTTCGCGTTCTTCGGTGCGATCGCCGCGACGATCGACGACCCGCAGCACTCCGCGCGCGGCTCGTTCCTCATGCTGCCCGTCTTCGCCACCGTCCTCGCCTACATGGTGCCCGGCTCGCCGGACAGCGGACTCAGCCGGTTCCTGAGCCTGTTTCCCGCGACGTCGCCCGCGGCGATGCCGGCGCGCATGATGACGAGCGACGTGGGTTCGTTCGAGGTGGGGATTTCACTCCTGCTGCTGGCGACGGGCATTGTGCTGCTGCGCACGGCGGCGGGCCGCATCTTCCGGATGGCGATGCTGATGTATGGCAAGGAGCCGAGCTGGGCGGAGATGCGGCGGTGGATCTTTGAGAGGTAGGCGGGGCTACAGCCCATGCTGCTGGATCCGCCGGTACAGCGCGCTCCGGCTCATCCCGAGCTGCTCCGCCGCCGCCTGCACGTTGCCGCCGTGCTTCGCCAGAACCTTCCGGATGAACGCGCGCTCCGCCTCCTCCAGCGTGAGCTCGTCCTCGCCGCGACCGGCTTCGCGCTGCTGCAGGCCCAGGTCCTTCGCCGTGATGCGCTCGCCCGGCGCCATCAGCACCGCGCGTTCGACCGCGTGCGCCAGCTCGCGCACGTTGCCCGGCCACGTGTGCGCCCGCAGCGCCTGCTGCGCGGCACCATCAAACCCCGCGAACTTGCGGTCGTACTTGCGCGCATACTCGCCCAGGAAATGCCCGGCGAGGAGGAGCACGTCGTCGCCCCGGTCGCGGAGCGGCGGCAGCGCGATCTCGACCGTGTTCAGCCGGTAGAGCAGGTCCTCCCGGAACCGCCCCTCCTTCACCTCGGCCCGGATGTCCGCGTTGGTCGCTGCGATCACCCGCACGTCGACGTGGATCGTGCGCGAGCTGCCGACCCGCTGGACGTCGCCGGTCTGGAGCACCCGCAGCAGCTTCGCCTGCAGCTTGGTCGACGTGTTCGCGATCTCGTCCAGGAACAGCGTGCCGCTGTCCGCCAGCTCGAAGCAGCCGATGCGGTCCGTGCGCGCGTCGGTGAACGCGCCCTTCACGTGACCGAAGAACTCGCTCTCGGCGACGCCCTCCGACAACCCGCCGGCGTTCACGGTGACCAGCGGCCGGTCCGCGCGGTTCGACGCCGCGTGAAGCCACTGCGCGACGACCTCTTTGCCCGTGCCGTGCTCCCCCGTGATCAGCACGTTCGCATCCGACGGCGCGATCCGCTCGAGGACGGTCAGGACCTCCTTCATGACCGGCGAGTCGCCGATCATGACGGGCAGGCCGGACTTCTGGAGGCGCTGGTTGGCCGCCTCGGCGCGACGCGCCCGCCGCAACGCCTGGCTCAGCTCGATCTGGGTATGGAGCGTGTGGAGCAGCCGCTCGTCGTTCCAGGGCTTCTCGATGTAATCGTTGGCCCCGTGCTGCATGGCAGCGACGGCACCCTCGACGCTGGACCAGCCCGTCATGACGAGAACCGGGAGGGTGTCATCCTGGGCGCGGATGACCTGGAGGAGGGTGAGGCCCTCCTTACCGGTGGTCGTGTCGCGCGTGTAATTCATGTCCATGAGGACGGCGTCGAAATTGTCCTCGTCGAGGGCGCGGAGGATGGCCTCGGGGGACGTGGCCGTGGTCAGGTCGTAGCCTTCGTCGCGCAGGAGCATGCGGAGGGCGACGAGGACGTCGGGCTGGTCGTCGGCGATGAGGACGCGGGGGGCGTCTGCGTGCTGGGATTTCGACATTTCGGGTTGATGCGGGTGTGGTGCTGGGCCGTGTGGAAGATGTCGGGTGGTGGCTGGGGAGGCAACGCGGCGGGGCT
>DASTYK010000061.1 GCA_035764935.1 Longimicrobiales bacterium
TCATGAACTCGAGGGTGCGTAGGGACCCGCACGGCGAGAACGTGAGCACGATCGCGGCGGGCGCGCGACCGCTCGCCTCCAGCAACAACGCGTAGTCGGAAAGGAACGACTTCGTGGAAGCTGCGTCGTACACGGATTGCGTAATGAAAAAGCGACAGCCGGCATCCTGCTTGCCGAGCACCCGCAGGTGCTCATCCTCCTTCGCGACGTGCCGCTCCGCAATGGCGATCCCACCCAAGACTAGGTTGGGAGCTGCGCGCGCCAGCGCATACGCCTCCGTCAGCGGGAAAGCCGGCGTGCGCGACCGTCCGCGCGGTGCGCCGACGAGGATGCTGAGACGCGGCTCGGCCGCTGCGCGTACCCTGTCGATCCAGCGCGAGAACACCTCGCGCGGCTGCGCGTCCACACATCGATACACGATCTTCGGGATCGCAAGTTCGGCAAGTGCGTCGTACGCGTAGACCTCAGGGTCGACGGTAGGCAAGAACGGGAACGGTCGTGGCTGGCCGCCTCGCCCAGGCTCGTCCTGGATGTCGTAGACGACCAAGCCATCTGGCGCGAGCGCGCGGAGGCGGGCAATCTGTTGAGCGGCGATCTCACGCAGCCGCTCAGGATCCGTGGCTAGTTTCGGCGGCGCGATTCCGTAGAGACGAATCCCGGTAAGTCGCCGGTCCAACTTTTCGAAAAGTACATTCAACGGAAGGATCCTCTGTCCGCCCAACGTATCAGGTTTCAGGGGCGACGGCAGAGCGATAGCAGGGCGGCTTCGGCTGCTCGATGAATGAAGCATCGTGTTGAAACGCGCTCAGACTGCAAGCGTCCGGGCCGACGCGCGTATCGGAGCGTCGACCGGATTCTGCTCATGGGCTCCCATTCGACCGGCGCTCGACTATGTTCGAATCATGTCGAGCACAGAAATCACACTCCGTCGCGCAACCCCCGCCGACACCCGTCCGGCATTCGATCTCTCCATGGCATCAATGAGAGATCTATTCGCCCGTCAGGGCCAGGAGTGGAAGCTGGATCCGGAATCATTCTGGACGGTGCTGGAGCCATTCCTCACTCATCTGGCCGCTCACGCGGCAGAGTGGTGGGTCGCGGAGGACCCCGCCGATGGCTCCATGGTCGGCTACGCGCGCTCGATCGAACGGGGTGGTCTGTTTGAGTTGTCCGAATTCTTCATCCGTCCAGAGCGACAGTCGGCAGGTCTAGGTCGGCGACTGATGCAACGGGTATACCCGCCTGGACGGGGCGACGTCCGAGCGATTATCGCGACGACAGACTTCCGTGGACTGCGCCGCTACTACGCGGCAGGAACGGTGGCCCGCTTCGCGATGGCATCCCTCGCGGCGCCCCCCAAGCCAACGCGCAGTGCCGGGAACCTGGAAACCGTGCGAGCGGTGTTCGAAGATCTGCCCGAGATCGTGGCCATCGAGGAAGCAGTGTTTGGTTATCCGCGACACGCCGACTACCCATGGCTCTTTGCGCAGCGCGAGTCGTATCTGTATCGCCGGGCTGGCCGCGCGGTGGGCTTTGCGTTCTTCAGCGAGACCGGCCAGGGGCCGATAGCCGCGTTAGAGCCAACAGACCTGCCGATGATACTGCTGCACCTCGAAGCACAGGCGCACGCCCGCGGGATGGAGAGTATCTCCTTCGAGGTTCCCATGATCAACGAAGTTGCGATGCAACACCTACTGGGCCGTGGTTTCAAGATTGATGCTCCGCTCAACCTACTGATGTCCAACGTACCATTTGGCAAGTTCGATCGGCTGGTCGCGTTTGCGCCGGCCATCGTCCTGTGAGCAAGGCAGCGGGCTCGTGCTGGTCGTGTGGACGAGCGCGCTGACGGCGTCGGGCCGACGTCGACTCGAGCCTTGTCACGTCGGAGCACATCGCATGGATGCGCTTGCCGCCTCAGCCGTCCGTGACCGGATGCAGCACCACCACCGTAGTTGTCCAGATGATGTGACTGATGAGCGGTGCTACTAGTGAGTGAGTCCAGCGGCGTTGCAGCGTCCAGATGCTGCCGCACACCGCGGCCAGCAGCATGACGATCCACGAGCCGGAGCCGAACTGGGCGAGGGCGTAGCTGAGTACGCTGAGGACCATCGCCAGGCGGTCAGGGACGCGGCAGGAGAGCACCTGCAACAGTGCGCCGCGCCACAGCAACTCCTCGGCGATGATGATGGCCACGACCCAGGGGAGGGCCTCCGCGACGCTGATGCGTTGCGCGGTGGCGTACAGCTCGCTCACGGCGCTGCCGAGCCCTGGGAAGGTTGCCCGGGCCAGGAAGAAGAGGGGATAGGTGAGCAGGGTCATGGCAACCCCGACGCCCAGCCCGCTCAGCAGGGCGAGCTTGCTGGGGCGCAGCCAGCGGCGAAGCTCATGCGTAAACAGGGCGGCGATGACCCCGACCACGCTCAGCGCGAACGGCCCCATGATGCCGTAGATGTTGCCCTCGAAGTGCTGCATGAGCAGGCCCCAGCCGACGATCAAGCCGCACATCAGCGCCAGCAGCCGGTAGGACGAGGTGCGCACCTCGGCGGATCCTTGCGAGGTGTCCGCGGGCGCGTCGTCGATGGAATCGAGCCTCACGCGTCGTTCGAGCTGACGCGTTTGATCGCGCCGAACGAGAGGGTGCGGATGAGCAGCTCGGCCACGCGCGCGCGCATGCTCAGGTCGCGTTGCTCGTCCAATAGCGCGGCGCGCGCGGCGGCGTCGAAGGACATTCGCGTGTGTTCGGGCGCGAGGCGCCAAAAGCCCTCATCCTCCGAGACCAGATCGCTGAGCAGCCCTTCGACCAGCTCTTCGCTGATACGCTGGTCGGCGCGGGTGATGAAGGTGATCCAGTAGCTCGACAGTTTGGGCGTGACCACCGGGACTCGCAGCGCCAGCGGTCGACTACCGAGCAGGCGGGCGGTGCGCAGGATGATCTCGCGCGCCGAGAGCACCTCCGGGCCGGGCAGCGCCAGAGCCCTGCTCGCCGGCAGCGGCAGCTCGAGCGCGCGGGCGAGCGCAAAGGTGACATCGCCGATGCCGATTGGCTGAGTCTGGTGGTCGAGCCAGGCCGGCAGGACCATGAACGGCAGGCGCGCTGCCAAGTCGCGCACGATGCGCCAGCTCTCGCTGCCGCCGCCGATGATCATCGACGCCTGCAGCTCGAGCGTAGGCACCGGCCCCTCGCGCAGAATCTCGCCCACGCGTAGCCGGCTCGACAGGTGCCGTGAAATCGGCCCGCGTGGCCGGATACCGCCGAGGTAGATGATGCGGGAGACGCCCGCGCGCGCGGCCGCCTCGCTGAACGCGCGCGCGCTGCGACGCTCGACCTCCTCGTAGCCGGCGCCACCGGCCATCCCGTGGACGAGATAAAAGGCGGCCTGACAACCCTGCAGCGCGGCCTCCGCGGAGAGGCGGCCGGTCACGTCGAGCCGGCGGAACTCACGACCCGGGAAAGCGAGCCGCGCGCGCTCGGGTGAGCGCGTAGCGCCGACCACTTCGTACCCGCGCTCGCTGAGCATCGGGAATAGGTGGCGACCGACGAAGCCGGTGGCCCCGGTGAGCAAGACGCGCTCGACGGCCTTGGTCGCCTTTGGTCCGGGCGCGTCTGGTGTGACGCCGACGGCAGGCGATGGCCTGCGTTCTGAAGATGCGGAAGGTGAGCTCGACATTGGGGGACTCCGGCGCGGGCCTATAGACCCGCATTGAGGGACGCGGACGCGGGCTCGGCCTCGAGCACGCTCGCCCTCTCGAACGCCGCGGCCACGTCGACGGCTGAACCGAGGTGCTCGAGGTGATCATAGAGAGACGACAGGTACAGACCGAGCGGAAGAAAGTCCGCGTGCAGGCTGGTCTTGGCGTCCCGGCAGATGACGAACACCTGATGGAAGGTCGAGACGAAATGCTTCACCTCGAAGCGCACGGCGCGCTGCCCGTCACCGAAGTGGCGCCGGAACACGTCTTCGGCTCGCTCCAGGTTCAGCGCGCGCAAACCGCTACGAAAGCCGGCCGGGTCAGCCCGGTAGAAGCCGATGTAGACTTGACGCAGGGCGGCGATGAAGCTCGGGTCCCACTTCGCGACCCAGGACGCGGGTTTCCAAACGAGCGGCGTGGTGCCGCGGAAAGCCTGCTGCCGCAGGTCGAGCAGCGTCGTGTCCCCGTGCAGGAGCTGATGAAAGTACAACTCGACGAGCTGCGCCGCGCGCTCTTCCGGCGCGAGCCCTGCTGCTGCGGGTGCTGCAGACCGAGCCTCCACGGCATCGCGCGTCGCCGGCGTCTCTAGGACGATCGAGAGCGGCGAACGCGCCAGCAGCGCGCGACGTGCGTCGACCGCGCGCGCATACTGGTCGGGGTCGCGGGTGGCGCGGGCCAGGCCCTTGGCGCGCTGCCAGAGCGGCTTGGTAGGCATCACGCTGAAGAATGCGGGGGAGACAAAGGTTGCCCACTGCCCAAACTCGCCGCCCTGCAACAGCCTACCCAACATAGACCCCCCCAGAAGCAAAGTCCGATCCACGGGATGCCCCACTTGGTCAGTTGCCCGCGCGCGGGACGCGCCTGCCACGCCTTTTGCGCCTTTTGCCCCATTCCCTGGCTTGGCACCGCCCACCTCACTCGACCTCGCACGTCGCCGGGCCGGCGTCACCAGCTGCCGGAAGCTCATCTGCCACGATGC
>DASTYK010000062.1 GCA_035764935.1 Longimicrobiales bacterium
TGAGGAGGTCGGGAGCGGTGGCCTTGAGGCTGACGCTCATGACGAATGAACCAGCAACTGGATCCAGCTGTCGCTGCGCGGCGAATGCCGGACGCGCGTCGGTCTCAGTCGAATAAATACTGCGTTGCTGCTGAGTGCTTAATGCAACATTGAACAGTGCATCATTCGGGTGCGCTTTCGGCGAGTTGCCAAAAAGGAGCGGCCGACTCTGATATATGAAGTTGGCGATATCACCTACCGCCTCTGGCTTGAGATGGAATGCAACGCCGCGTACCGGTCGACTAGCGGAGTCGAGCTCTGCAAGAACGCTGAAGACGGTAGGAGAGCGTCCGTCGGAAACGACGAACCAGGCTCCGCTCCACCGCCCTGACAATCTTGCGAACGGTTGAGACTCGACACCTTGCCAGAACTGGTCGTAATCGCTCTCCGCCAGAACGGACGAGCTGACAACAGTCCTGTTCTCGGCATCGAAGTAGAGCCGAGCGAGGACCTCCTCGCCATCGAGGCACCTGCAGAGCGCGGTATCCGGAAGAATCGTGGTCAACGTGCCGGGTGTGAGAGCACTCGCGTCATCAATCAGGGCGCCGCCCTTGATTGCGACCCACACACCCGTGATCCCGTTGATCAAATTCGGCTGGAACTCGTTGAGCCACTGGTCGGCGGCGAGCTCGGTGTAGTCGCGCAGCGCTGCTTCGGCGGCCTCACGGTGCTGCCGGTCCGCGTCCTGCGCCTGGTAGGCGAGGACGGCAGTCAGCAGAAACGTGAGGACGAGGAGCCCCACGACGAGCGGTAGGTACGCCCGATGGGAGCCCAGCCGCTTGAGCATCGCTTTCCACACCGTAGGACCGCCTCCTGCCCGTAAGCGCTCAACGCCCGACGTCGAGACTTCGTCGTCGGGCACGGACTTCGTCGCGCCTGGCAGGGACGGACGTTGTAGATGTGCCGGAAATCTACCCCCGCGCGCGATGCGGCTCAAGAGTCGGCTGTGTCGGGTGCGCGAACTCCGCCGCTCCCATCGACTTGGTAGGTCCGGCCCTTCCAGCCCACGGACCCGCCCCGGGCGGCCGACCGCAGGAACAGGAGTCCGGCAGCGAGCCCGCCCACGGGAAACATCAACGCGTTCAGGACCGGGACCCGCATCCGCGCATACCCGATGAGCCAGAACACGGCCGAGGCTCCCGTGGCCAGTGAGGCCCACGGGATGAGGCCGCTGTCCACCACCCCGAGGAAGGCAAGCCCCAGCACCAGGGGCGGGACCACCCAGAGCAGGATGAGCAGCAGCCCGGCGGCCCACGGCAGAATCGGGCGCAGCCATTCGTCGACCGTGTTGCGGCTGCCCATGGCGAGGTTCTTGGACCACCCCTCCACGATCGCGGACAGCGAGCTGTACATCCGCGTCTCCATCAGCCGGTCGGCGCGTGCGATCCAGATGCGACGTCCCGTCTCGACGGCCCGCTGTGCCAGCCGCAGATCCTCGACCACCTCGCCTTTGACGCCGCGATGGCCGTCCAGTGCCTCGTAGTCGGTGCGTGGAAACAGCAGGAACTGGCCGTTGGCGATGACGTCGCGGGGGTTGCGGGCGCGGTTCACGCGCTCCAGGTCGCGGAAGCGCGTGTAGATCAGCAGAAAGATGTGCGGCAGGACCGTACGCTCCCAGAAGCCGTGCATGAGCTGCCTCGGCGCGACGCTGACGAGGGAGGCGCCGGTGTCGCGCAGCGCGCCCAGGGCGTGGGCGAGCAGGGCCTCGTCGTGGCGCGTGTCCGCATCGGTGAAGAGCAGCACGTCGCCGCGCGCAGCCTGGTAGCCCTGCCAGCACGCCCAGCACTTGCCGACCCACCCCTCCGGCAGCGGCGCCGACTCGACCAGTCGCACCATCCCTCCGCCACGCTCGGCGAGGATCCGGGCGATGTCGCCGGTGCCGTCCGTGCTGTGGTCGTCGACCACGATGATCTCGCGCCGTGCGTAGCTCGAGTCGAGCAGCGTCGCGACGCAGGTCCCGATGTTCTCGGCCTCGTTGCGGGCCGGCACGATGATGGACACCAGCGGACCATCGGCATCATCGCGGGGAGCGACGTCCTCCAGGCGCGGCCGGTTCCGCACGATCAGCGGCAGTACGATCGCGATCGCGAGCCAGGGCAGTGCGGCGACGACGTCGAGCAGCGAGAACACGGGTCAGCGCCTCGCTTGCCGGCCGCGCGACGCGCGCTCTACCTTGCGCGCGTGAACTGGGAAACCTGGCGCGCAGAGTTCCCGATCCTCGCGCAGACGAACTACCTCAACTCCTGCTCGCTCGGCGCGCTGTCGCGCCGCGCAGAGACGCGCATCGCGCAGTTCCACCACGAGTGGCACACACTCGGCGCGTCCGCCTGGTACGAGATCTGGCTCGGCCGGCTGGCCGAGCTGCGCGGGCGCGTCGCACGCATGCTGAACGCGACGGAGCAGGAGATCGCGCTGGCGGCGAGCGTATCCGCCGCGCTCACCGTGATCGGCTCGGCGCTCGATTACAGCAGGCGCCCGCGTGTGGTGCTCGGCGCGCTCGACTTCCCTACCCTGGCGTACCAGTGGCTCGCGCGCCGCGACGTCGAGGTCGTGATTCTGGAGAGCGACGACGGCGCGACGATCGACCCGCAGCGCTTCGC
>DASTYK010000063.1 GCA_035764935.1 Longimicrobiales bacterium
AGCTCACGCGCCAGCGTGTGCTCGTCATGGAGTGGATCGACGGCGACAAGGTCGACCGGCTGGGCGACCGCTTCGCGTCCGGTGATCTCCGCTTCAACGAGCTGATGGAGACGCTGACGGAGATCTACTTCCGCATGATGCTGATCGACGGGTTCCTGCATGCGGACCCGCACGCCGGCAACATCCTGGTGCAGCAGGACGGGAGGATCGTGTTCCTCGACTGGGGGATGGTCGTGCGTTTGAGCCGCAGCCATCGGGAGACGATCCTGCGCCTCGCGATGGCGACCGCACGCGGCCAGGTCGACAGCATGATCAACGGCATGTACGAGCTGGGCATGATCGACCCCGCGATCAGCCGGTCCGAGATCCGCGAGGCCGCGACCGAGATCATGGAAGTCGTCGAGCGCGTCAAGGAGCTCGGCATCCGGCGCGTTCAGGAGATGCTCGTCGACATCATGGACACGTTCTACACGTGGCCGCTCATGCTGCCGCGCGAGCTCGTCTACTTCTTCCGCGCGGTCGCGCTGCTCGAGGGGATCGGCTTCCGCTACGACCAGGACTTCAACGGGCTGGACGTGGTGCGACCGGTCGTCTCGAATATGAAGACGGAGCTCGCGGCCGCACTGATGCGTGAACCGAAGGACGTCGCGAAGAACGCGTTCGAGGAGCTGCGCACGAGCATTGTCGCGCTGCGCGAAGTGGTCGGCCGCGCCGAGCGCGAAGAGTTCCGGGTGCGCGTGCATCCGCGCGACCTCATGCAGGCTGAGCGGTTCCTGGGGCTGCAGGTACGGCGCGTTCTGCTGAGTGTGTTCGCGTTCACGGTCGCGATGATCACGGCCATCCTGTTCATTGCGCTGGGCAACTGGTGGCTGCTCGGCGGCGGACTCGTGATCAGTTTCTTCATGTTCGTGATCGTGCTCTTCCTGCCCACGCACCTGCTGGAGAACCCGCTGCGGCATGCACGGGGGCTGCGCCGGCAGTAGCCGCGTGCCGCTGGGTCGGCGCCCTGCGGTCCGGTGACGGTTCCTGCCCGGAGTCGCGAAGTGCAGCCGCCCAGGCACCGACACCTGTCGCTCATCCTCAGTCCGCGCCGGCCTTGCCTCTTTCGCACCAGGGACTGCGGCCCCATCCTGAGCGCCGGACCACACCGTCGACCCGCACCGGAGGCACCATGCGCCGCTTGCCGCATCGCACGTTCATGCTCCTCGCCTGCTTTGCCGTCGCCGCATGCGATGGCAGCACACAGGAGGAGGCGCCCGCCGCCGGGATGACGGCGGACACGGCGCCAGCCGGAGCCGACGCCACGGCCAACGCCCCGGCATCCGACGCACTGCTGAACCCCGACAGCGCGACGGCCGAGCAGCTCGCCGCGATTCCCGGGCTCGATGCGGACCTCGCCGCGCGCATCGTCGCCGCCGCACCCTTCGAGAACATGCTGGAAGTGGACTCGCTGCTCGGCGAAAGCCTGAGCGAAGTACAGCGCGAGGAGGTCTATGGCAGGCTCTTCAAGCCACTCGACCTGAACAGCGCCACGGGTGAAGAGATCCAGCTCATCCCCGGCGTCGGCGACAGGATGCAGCACGAGTTCGAGGAGTATCGCCCGTACACCGCCATCGAGCAGTTCCGGCGCGAGATCGGCAAGTACGTGGACGACGAGGAGGTGGCGCGCCTCGAGCGGTACGTCACGATCCGGTAAGGTCGGAGTGGACACCGCCGCCGTGCGCGACGCTGCCGCATTTCGACGGGTGCTGGTTCTGCTCGTTGCGGTGGGCATGGCAGGGCTCAGCGCGGAGCTCGCGCTGCTCGAACACTACGAGGAGTGGCAGCAGCTTCTCCCGCTCGGTGCGCTCGGCGCAGGCAGCGCGACGCTGGTCGGCATGCTGATACGACCGGGTCGCGCCAGTGTGCGGCTCTTTCAGGTGGTCATGGCCGTCTTCGTCGTGCTGGGCGGGGTCGGCATTGCGCTGCATGTGAGCGGCAACATCGAGTTCGAGCTCGAGATGGAGCCCGGCCTGCGCGGCGCGACCCTGCTCTGGAAGGCGCTGACCGGCGCCACGCCTGCGCTCGCGCCGGGCGCACTGACCCAGACGGGCCTGCTCGGCCTGCTGGCGACGTGGCGCCATCCCGCACTGCAGCGCGCGTGACGCTCGCCACTGCCGTTTGACGCCCGCACGAGCCGGGGCGAATCTTCAGCACATGCACAACGAGCACCCAGCGGGCACAGCAGCATCGCAGGCGGCGCCCGCGATCACGGACCTGCTCGCGCGCTTCGAGGACGGGCAGCGTACCGCACTCGCGCGCGCGATCTCGATCGTCGAGAATCAGCGGCCGGGCTTTCGCGACCTGCTGCGCGCACTGCATCCCCGCATCGGCAAGGCGCACCGCATCGGCATCACCGGGCCGCCCGGTGCAGGGAAGAGCACGCTGACGGCCGCACTGGTACGCCACTTCCGCGCGCGCGGCGAGCGCGTCGGCGTGGTTGCCGTCGACCCGACCTCACCGTTCACCGGCGGCGCGCTGCTCGGCGATCGCATCCGCATGAACGAAATCGGCATGGACGACGGCGTCTTCATCCGCTCCATGGCAACGCGCGGCTCGCTCGGCGGTCTCGCGCTGACGACCCGCGAGATCGCCGACGTCATGGACGCCTTCGGCTTCGATCGCGTCATCGTCGAGACCGTCGGCGTGGGTCAATCCGAGCTGGACATCGCCCGAGCCGCCGACTCCACCCTGGTCGTGCTCGTGCCCGAGTCCGGCGACGGCATCCAGGCGATGAAGGCGGGCCTCATGGAGGTCGCCGACCTGTTCGCCATCAACAAGTCGGATCGTCCCGGCGCCGACCGCCTCGCCCGCGAAGTCGCCATGATGCTGCACCTGCGCACCGGCGAAACCCTGCGCAACGTGCCGGCGCACCATGGGGTGGATATGAAGCGGGCTGCGCGCAGGATCTCCGGCGCGACCCACAGGGCGCGGCGCCTGGAGGAGAGAGGCGGGCCGGGGCCCGCGCCGGGGCCCGGGCCCGGTGCTGACGAAACGCAGCACGCCGTGACCAGTTCTGCGACGCCCGTCGAGAAGGCGCCCCCCGGCTCACCCGCCGTTCCAGGCCCCGGCCCTGGCCCTGGCCCCGGCCCGCAGTCCCCCTCCTGGGAAATCCCCGTCCTCCAGACCATCGCCGACCAGGACAGGGGCGTCACCGAGCTTGCCGCCGCCCTGGACCAGCACCTTGCCTGGCTGCGCGACTCGGGCGAACTCGTGGAGCGGCGACGGACGCGGCTCTCGGACCGGGTGCGCGATGAGGTGCGTCGCATGCTGGAGCGCCAGGTGTGGCAGGAGCGTGGCGGCGACGAGGCGCTCGACGCAGCGCTCGACGCCCTCGTCCAGGGCACGGAAACGCCCTATGATGTGGCGGCGCGGATCGTGCGCGCGGCGGGAGCAACGTGACGGACGCTCCGGGGTAGGATCGCCGGGCCCGCTCGGGCCCGAGCCATCGATCGAACCACAGCGGGAAGGTCTCATGGGAGTGATGGATCGCGATGCGCGGACGGGTGCAGTGCCGGCCGGGCTGAGTGAGCGTCTGGAAGCGCAGGAGCGGGAGCTCGCCGAGCTCCGCTCCAGGCTGGCTGGGTGGGAAGCGGCCTTCGAGCGCCAGGCGGCACGCGAGCCGTCGTTCACGACCGTGTCCGGCGTCCCGGTCGAGCCGCTCTACACGCCCGCTGACCTCGCCCCCGGCTGGAACTACCTCGAGCACCTCGGCCTGCCGGGCGAGTATCCGTTCACCCGCGGGCCGTACACCTCGATGTACCGGACGCGCCTCTGGACGATGCGACAGTTCGCCGGCTTCGGCACCGCCGCGGAGACGAACCGCCGCTACAAGTACCTGCTCGACCATGGGCAGACGGGCCTGTCCGTCGCGTTCGACTTCCCGACGCTGATGGGGTACGACTCCGACCACCCGCGCTCACTGGGCGAGGTCGGGAAGTGCGGCGTGGCCATCAGCTCGCTCGCGGACATGGAGACGCTGTTCGACGGCATCCCGCTCGACCAGGTCTCCGTTTCCATGACGATCAACGGCCCCGCGATCATGCTCTTCTGCTTCTACGTCATCGCGGCGGAGAAGCAGGGCATCAGCCCGGAGCGTCTGCGCGGCACCGTTCAGAACGACATCCTGAAGGAGTACATGGCGCAGCACGCGTGGATCTATCCGGTGGATCCCGCACTCAAGCTGATCGTCGACATGTTCGAGTGGGCATCGAAGCACGCACCCAGGTACAACCCGATCTCGATCAGCGGCTATCACATCCGCGAGGCCGGCGCCACGGCAGCGCAGGAGCTGGCCTTCACGCTGCGCAACGGCTTCGAGTACGTCGAGCGCGGTATCGAGCGGGGCCTCGATGTCGACGAGTTCGCGCCGCGCCTGTCGTTCTTCTTCGACGTGCACAATGACTTCTTCGAGGAGATCGCGAAGTTCCGCGCTGCGCGCCGCATCTGGGCGAAGCGCATGCGCGACGTTTACGGCGCGAAGAAGGAGGAGTCGTGGCGGCTGCGCACGCACGCGCAGACCGCGGGCGTGACGCTCGTCGCGCAGCAGCCGGAGAACAACATCGTGCGCGTCGCCTACCAGGCGATGGCAGCGGCGCTGGGCGGCACGCAGTCGCTCCACACGAACTCGATGGACGAGACGCTCGCACTGCCGACGGAGAAGTCCGTGCGTATCGCGCTCCGCACGCAGCAGGTCCTGGCCTATGAGACAGGCATTGCGAACACGATCGACCCGCTCGCCGGTAGCTACTACATCGAGTCGCTGACCGACCGGCTGGAGCAGGAAGCCGAGGAGATGTTCGAGGAGATCGAGCGCATCGGCGGCGTCGCGCGCGGGCTGGAGATGGGCTACTTCCAGCGCGAGATCGCGCTCAGCGCGCAGCGCCAGCAGCGCGAGATCGAGAGCGGCGACCGCGTGATCGTCGGCGTCAACGAGTTCACCGAGGGCGGAACGGACGACGACGTGGATATCCTGCGCATCGACGATACGCCCGAGCGGCGTCAGCGCGAGCGGCTGGCGGAGCTGCGCTCGCGGCGGGATCAGCAGCTCGTCGACAGCTCGCTCGAGCGGCTGCAGGCGGCCGCGCGCTCGGACGAGAACGTGATCGAGCCGATGCTCGACTGCGTCCGTGCGTACTGCACGCTCTACGAGATCCGGCACGCGCTCGAGGAGGTCTACGGCGCGTACCGGGAGCCGGTCTTCTTCTAGGAATGGATCCGGACAGACGCATCGCACGGCATGGGTGAGGAGCACGTCGTAGAGGCGCTCAGCGCCGGCGGCATGCTGCTGCGCCTCGGAATCGCCCTGCTGCTCGTCGCCGCCAACGGGTTCTTCGTGGCCGCCGAATTCGCGCTGGTCGGTGCGCGGCGAACGCGCATTGACGCGCTCGCGCGCGCGGGCAACCGCAGCGCGAAGCTTGCCAGCTCCGCGATCCAGCATCTCGATCATTACATTTCGGGTACGCAGCTGGGCATCACGCTTTCGTCGCTCGCGCTCGGATGGGTTGGCGAGAGCACGATTGCCGCAATGCTGGTGCAGGTGTTCGAGGCACTGCCGCCGCCGTTCGATGTCGTCGCGTCGCACACGGTCGCGATCGTGGTGGCCTTTCTGCTGATCACGGTCCTGCACATCGTGCTTGGCGAGCTCGCTCCGAAATCGCTGGCGCTGCTGTTCCCGGAGCGGGTCAGCATGGCGACGGCGGGTCCGCTCATCGTCTTCTCCCGGCTGCTCACCCCGTTCATCGTGTTCCTGAACGGCGCGGCGAACCTGCTCCTGAAGATGTTCGGCCTGCGCGCACCCACCGAAATGGAACGTGTGCACAGGCCGGAGGAAATCGAGATGCTGCTCACGCAGAGCTACGAGCACGGGCTGCTGCGTGAGGAGCCGGTCGAGATGATCCGCGGTGTGTTCCACCTGTCGGAGACCCAGGCGTCGGAAGTGATGACGCCGCGCACGTCGGTGATCGCCCTTCCGGTCGAGACGCCGCTCGAGGAAGCAGCGGATTTCATCCTGGAGAACGGGCACTCCCGCTACCCGGTCTACGAGGAGACGATCGACCACGTGGTCGGGGTCGTGCTGGCGCGCGACGTCTGGCAGGCGCTGCGGGGGAGCGGCGCGCCACTGCGCGAGATCGCCCGCGAGGCGCTCTTCGTGCCCGACACGAAGTCGATCGAGCAGCTCCTCCGCGAGATGCAGAAGGATGGAACGCACATGGCCGTCGTCGTGGACGAGTTCGGCGGTACAGCCGGCATCGTCACGATCGAGGACCTCCTCGAAGAGGTCGTTGGCGAGATCTCCGACGAGACGGACGAGGAGCAGAGCAGCTTCGAGACGATGCCCGACGGCACGATCCAGTTCGGCGGCGTCGTGGCGATCGCCGAGTTGAACGACATCTTCGGGCTGCGGCTGCCGGACGAGGATTACACGACGGTCGGCGGCTTCGTCCTCGGCCGGCTCGGTCGCCTTGCGCGCGTGGGCGACGAGGTCGAGATCCGCGGTGGCCGGTTGCGCGTGCTGAGTGTGAAGGGGCGGCGCATCGAGAAGCTGGCGCTGCGGCTCGCGCCGCGCATCGGCGCGGACGACGAGGACGCCGGGAACATGGACGACCTCGAGCACGAGTCACTCGAGTGAGTGCCGATGCACAGTGGTGGCGGACATATTTCGACGACGTCTTCTTCCGCCTGCATGATCCCCTGTTCACCGAAGCGGCCAGCCGGCAGGAGGTCGGTGCGATCCGCGAGATCCTCGCACTGCCGGTCGGCGCACGCATCCTCGACGTGCCGTGCGGCTGGGGACGCCACACCGCTCTCTTCGCGGAGGCGGGGCTGCTGGCGTACGGTGCGGACATTTCGACGGAGCTGCTGGTGCGCGCCGAGCCCGGGCAGCGGCCGCGCAGCGCGCGCTATGCCGCCGCGGATCTGCGCATGCTGCCATTTGCCGACGCGAGCTTCGATGCCGTCGTCAACGTGTTCACCAGCCTGGGCCTGTTCCTCGACGACGCTGAGGACGTGCGAGCGCTCGTGGAGGCCCGCCGCGTCCTCGCGCCGGGCGGTGTCCTGCTCCTCGAGAGCATGCATCGCGACGAGGTGATCGCCGCGTTCGCCGAGCGCGACCGCTGGAAACTGCCGGACGGCACGGAGATCCGGGTGCGCAGGCGCTTCGACCCGGTGACGGGCATCAGCCACGAACGCTGGCGCTGGCGCAGTGGTGACGGCAGGGAGCAGGGGGAGAAGCGACACGCGCTGCGGCTGCGGACGGCAACGGAGATCGACGGCCTCCTCCGGGCAGCAGGGTTCCGGGACGTCGCATACTTCGGCGACTGGGACGGCTCACCGCTGACGCACGACGCCGAGCGGCTGATCGCGGTGGCGCGCCCCTGACCACGGGCAGCGTCGGCAGTGGCGGTCGGGGTCGCTCGCGCGCCGCGGGCGCCGTTGCGGCCCCTGCACCGCGGGCCTAACCTTTGTCTGACAGTCCGTTTTCATGACAGGTACTATGACTGATCGCAAGATCCGCGTGCTGGTGGCCAAGCCAGGCCTGGACGGGCACGATCGCGGCGCCAAGGTGATCGCCAGCGCCTTCCGGGATGGCGGCTTCGAGGTGATCTACACCGGCCTGCACCAGACGCCGGAGATGATCGTGAACGCAGCGGTGCAGGAGGACGTCGACGTCGTCGCGCTGTCCATCCTGTCGGGTGCGCACATGACGCTGTTCCCGCGCGTGCTCGAGCTGCTGCGCAACGAGGGGATGGGTCATGTCCTCGTGATCGGCGGCGGTATCATGCCCGAGGAGGACATCGCTGCGCTGGAGGCACAGGGTGTCGGCAAGCTGTTCGGGCCGGGCACGCCGACCACCGCCCCGATCGATTTCGTACGTGACTACTTCTCCCGGCGGGAGGCGGGCGCCGCGGGCCCGTCGTGAGCGCACGCGTGCAGGCGGCCGGGGCCGGACGGCTGGAGTCGCTGACACGGGAGCTGCGCGCTCTCGAGGCGCGCCTGCGGGAAGGGGGCGGCCCCGAGAAAACCGAGCGCCAGCACGCGCAGGGCAAGCTCACCGCACGCGAGCGGATCGAGCTGCTGCGCGACCCGGGCACGTACTTCCTGGAAATCGGTCTGCTCGTCGCACACGATCGCTACGACGGCCAGGCACCCGCCGCCGGTGTCGTCACCGGCATCATCACGGTACATGACCGGCCGGTCGTCGTCATCGCGAACGATGCCACCGTGAAAGCCGGGTCCTGGTGGCCGGAAACGATCACCAAGATGCTGCGCGCGCAGGAGATCGCGATGCGCTGCAGGGTGCCGATCGTCTACCTCGTCGATTCCGCGGGTGTCAACCTGCCGTACCAGGGTGGCGTCTTCCCCGGGCAGTACGGCGCGAGCCGCATCTTCTACTACAACTCGATCATGCGCCGCTACCTGCACGTTCCGCAGATCGCGGCGGTCATGGGGCCCTGCATTGCGGGCGGTGCGTACCTGCCGGCGCTCTCGGACGTGATCCTCATGGTGGAGGGCACGAGCTTCATGGGACTGGGCGGGCCCAACCTCGTGAAGGGCGCGACCGGCCAGACGGTGGACGCTGAAACGCTCGGCGGCGCCTGGACGCATACCGCGCTGTCCGGCGTCGCGCATTACCGCATGAGCGATGATCGTGCGTGCATCGATCGCATCCGGCAGCTGATCGAGGAGCTGCCTTACGACGTTTCGCCACCTGCGTCCCCGGCCTCATCCACCACGTCCGCGGAAGCGCCGGCGCTCGGCGCGCTGCTGCCCGACGATCACCGCCAGCCCTACGACGCCCACGCGCTGCTCGCGGCCCTGCTGGACGAGGACGGGCTCGACGAATTCCAGGCGGACCGCGCACCGGAGATGATCTGCGGCACCGGTCGCGTCGATGGCGTGCGTGTCGGCGTGATTGCGAACGCGCGCGGGATGATCCGTGACCCGGCCGGCGGGCCGCCGCGCTTTGGCGGCATCGTCTATGCCGACAGCGCGGAAAAGATCGCGTACTTCATCGAGACCATGAACCGCCACCGTACACCGCTGCTCTTCGTGCAGGACGTGAGCGGCTTCATGGTGGGTCCGGATGCGGAGCACTCCGGCATCATCCGCGCGGGAGCGCGCTTCGTCGAGGCGATGGCGACCGCCGTGGTGCCGAAGGTCGTGCTCACGATCAACCATGCATCCGGCGCAGGCTACTACGCGATGGCGGGGCAGGGCTTTGATCCTGACTTCATCTTCACCTGGCCTACCGGGCGCATGGGCGTTATGGAGGGCGACAGCGCCGTCATGGCGCTGTTCGGCCCGCAGCTCGACGAGCTGAAGAAGACGCGCGGCAGGCCGGACGAGGCGCTGCAGAAGAAGATCGATGCGGTGCGCGCCGACTACGAGAAGCAGCTGGACGCGCGTTACGCCGCGGCACGCGGCTTCGTGGATGCCGTCATTGCGCCCGAGGAGACGCGCACGGTGCTGGGACTCGCACTGCGCACGGCACTGCACAATGAGGGTCCGCACCTGGGACCGTGGGGAGAGCTGGGCAGGACATGAAGAAGATCCGCATTGCATCCGGCCAGGGGTTCTGGGGCGACCGGCTTTCGGCTCCCGTCGAGCAGGTGCGGCGCGGCCCTGTCGACTACCTGATGCTGGACTACCTGGCCGAAGTCACGATGTCGATCATGCAGCGACAGCGCATGCGCGATCCTGCGCAGGGTTACGCGCGCGACTTCGTGCCGCTCATGGGCGAGATCCTGCCCGATATCGTGAAGCAGAACATCCGTGTCATCGCCAATGCAGGCGGCGTCAACCCGACTGCCTGCCGTGACGGCGTGCTCGAGCAGGCGCGCGCGAAGGGGTTCGCCGGCAGGCTGAAGGTCGGCGTCGTCAGCGGTGACGATATCATGGAGCGTCTCGAGGAGCTGGTACGCGCAGGCCACGAGCTGCGCAACATGGACGATGGCCGGCCGCTCGACGATGTGCTCGGCCGCATCCAGAGCGCCAATGCGTATATCGGCGCGGAGCCGATCATCGAGGCCCTGAAGCGCGAAGCGCAGGTCGTGATCACCGGCCGCTCGACGGACACGGCACTCACGTACGCGCCGATGATGTACGAGTTCGGCTGGCGCGACACCGACTGGGATCGGCTCGCCGCGGGCGTCGTTGCAGGGCACATCAACGAATGCGGCGCACAGGCCACCGGCGGCAACTCGATCGTCGCGTGGGAGGAGATCGATGATCTCGGCGACGTCGGCTACCCGATCATCGAGGCGTACGAGGACGGCACCTTCGTCGTCACCAAGCACGATGGCACCGGTGGCCGCGTCAGCCGCGCCGTCGTCGCGGAGCAGATCCTCTACGAGATGGGCAACCCCGCGGAGTACATCACGCCCGACGTGGTCGCGGACTTCACGACGATCCAGCTCCACGACGAGGGCGAGAATCGCGTGCGCGTGCACGGCGTGCGCGGCGGACCGCGCACGGACAGGCTGAAGGTGTCGATCTCGTACAGCGCCGGCTGGAAGGCGGCGGGCACGCTCGTGTACGGCTGGCCCGATCCGGTGAAGAAGGCGGAGTACGCCGCCCGCATCCTGCGTGAGCGGCTGGACCGCATGGGCGCGAAGTTCGACAGCGTGCGCGTCGAGTACGTCGGCTGGAACGCCTGTCACGGGCCGCTCGCGGGGCCGCCGCCGGCGGACCTGCCGGAGGTCGAGCTGCGGGTTGCGGTGCGCGCGCAGGACAGGGAAGCGGTCGAGATGTTTTCGCGTGAGCTCGCGCCGCTCATCCTGACCGGCCCGCCGACCGTCACGGGGTTTGCCGGTGGCCGCCCGCGCGTGCAGGAGATCGTCGCGTACTGGCCGGCGCTGATCGACCGCAGCGTGATCGAGCCCGAATTGCGCGTCGACGTACTGGAGGCATGACCATGGCACGCGTGCTACTCTACGACCTCGCACACGGCCGCTCCGGCGACAAGGGCGACACGGTCAATGTCGGCGTGATTGCGCGTCGGATCGAGTACTGGGAGATCATCCGCAGTGCACTGAGCGCGGAACGCGTCGCGCAGCACTTCGCGGGCATGTTCGACGGGCGCCTCGACCGCTACGAGCTGCCCAACCTGCATGCACTGAACTTCCTCCTGCACGGCGCTCTGGACGGCGGCGGTACCGTGTCGCTCATGACGGACGCCCAGGGCAAGACGTTCTCCACCGCCATGCTGCGCATGGAGCTCGAGGTGCCGGACGAGGTGGCCGCGCTGGTGTCACGGAGACACGAATGAGCGAACGGCTTACGTGCACCATCGCCGAAGGCATTGCGAGGCTGACCCTGAACCGGCCCGAGAAGCGGAATGCGCTGGACGGGGAGACGGTCGCCGCACTGCACCGCGCGATCGACGACGTGGAGCGTGATGCCGGTGTGCGCGTCATTGCGGTCCAGGGAGCGGGTGCCGACTTCTGCGCTGGTGCCGACCTCGCCCAGCTGGAGCGCATTGCCGAGGGGGCGGGTGTCCTCGAGAACCTCGACGATGCTACCGCCCTCGGTGAGCTGTTCATACGGATGCGCCGCGCGCGTCAGCCGATCGTTGCGCTCGTCCATGGCAACGCGATCGCAGGCGGTGCAGGGCTCGCGACCGCCTGCGACGTGATCCTCGCCCGCGAGGATGCCGTCTTTGGCTACCCGGAGGTGCAGCTCGGCTTCGTGCCCGCCATGGTGATGGCGCTGCTGCGGCGGTCGCTCGGGGAGAAGCGCGCGTTCGAGCTGGTCGCGCGCGGTGAACGGATCACGGCCAGGCACGCGCACGACCTGGGCCTCGTGAATCACGTGTATCCACGCTCCTCCTTCGAGGAAGAGGCGCACGCGTACCTTCGCGGGTTCGCAGCTCGCTCCGCGTCCGCGATCCGGCTGACCAAGCGGCTGCTCTACGGGATGGACGGCCTGTCCTTCGAAGAGGCGATCGCGCGAGGCGCAGAGGTGAATGTGCTGGCGCGCAACACCGAGGATTGCCGCCAGGGCGTGCGGGACTTTCTTGCGCGCAGAAAGTCGTAACCCGGCGTGCCCCTCCGACCCGACCGGAACCGGCGCGGGCCGGACCCGACACTGCTTCACCGCATGGCGCTGTTCGCTGTTGGCGCGGTGCTCGCCCTGGCCGGCATGATCTGGGGCCGCAACATCCTGGTCAACACGGCCATCGTGATCCTGATCGGCGCGATTCTGCTCGGGCTGTGGGGCAGAAAATCCCGCGACGGCGAGGACGACGGCGCAAACGAGTGAGGTGCGGCGATCGCACCCTGACGCGCGCCGGCCGGAGCCCGCCAGTGCCACGTCGCATTTCTTGCAGCCCCCTGCGGTGCGGCGTAACTTGATCGCACGTCCGACCAACCCGAGCGGGGAGACCGCCATGTCACACTTTGCTCATGTCCGCAGGGCCGGCCTCGTGGCCGGGCTGCTTTCACTCGTACCCGCTGCTGTCTTTGCGCATCCGGGTCACGGCGGCGCCGCCACGCATGACCTGCTGCACGGCTTCATGCACCCGCTGCACGGCATGGATCACCTGCTCGCGATGGTGGCGGTCGGCCTGTGGGCGGCGCAGCGAAACGGTCGCAGCGTGTGGGCGCTGCCCGTCGCGTTCGTCGGCTTCATGGCAGTCGGCTTCGTGCTGGGTGCCGGCGGCATCGCGATGCCTGCCGTCGAGCTCGGCATAGCCGCATCCGTGCTCGTGCTGGGAATCGCCGTCGCACTCGCGGTGCGTGTGCCGACGATCGGGGCAGTCGCGCTGGTCGCACTGTTCGCACTGTTCCATGGCCATGCACATGGCGCCGAGCTGTCGGCGGGCATGATCGCCGGGCTGTTCGGTGCCGGCTTCGCAGCATCGACTGCGCTGCTGCACACGGCGGGCATCGTGCTCGCATTCGGAATGCGGCACGCGATCACGACGCGCTCGTACCCGATCGAGCGCGCGATCGGTGCCGGCATTGCCGCCGCCGGACTGGCGTTGCTGCTGATCTGACTTCGTCCCGACGGACGTGGGCGGGCGGTATGGCGAAAGCCGTATCGCCCGCGCGTGCATCCACCGTCCAGCCTCACCCCTGATTCGTCCCCGATCCTTCCATTATCCGCCATTCACTGACCGGCAGCCTGTGGTTCGGCTCGCACACGGGTGGCGGAGGGCGCCTGGACTGATATATTCGCGGCCAGAATCAGCAGGTCTTCCGTCTGCCGTCCCGCACCCCCCCGGCAGTGAAGGTCCCTGACGACCCGTTGCGCCCTGCGTGACGGGTGCGATCGCGCGCCTACCGAGATCCTGCAATGCAGCGGGCGTCTGCGCGTGGACGTTCCCCGATATCAGGAAAATGCGAGCTGCGATGACGCGACTGCACTGGCTCCCGCTCCTGGCGGCAACCGCCGCTTTGCTTGCCGCATGCGGCGACAGGAGCGGACAGGTAACGCCACCGGCCCAGCCCCGGATCACGCTGGGCACTGCGAGCGAGCGGCTCGTCGAGGGCGACTCCACCCGCCTGACGTGGACGTTGAGCGGCTTCCAGTCCACTCCCGAGGTGACGCTCACGTCGTCGGACGGTGCAGTTGCAACGGTTGCCGCTTCCGGCTGGGTCCGGGCGCTCGCCCCGGGCAGTGCCCGGATCGTTGTGCGCGCGGGAAGTGCTGCCGACACGGCCGAGGTCCAGGTCACACAGCGGCCGGTCACGCTGGCTTTCGTCAACATGCCGGACACGGCGGCGGCTGGCTCCGGTGAGACCGCAGTGCAGGCCCGGATCGCAGATGTCCGTGACGACGGCGTCGCCGGCATTGCGCTGCGCCTGGCGCCGCTCTACGCAGACGCCGAGGCAATGACGGCGACGACCGACGTCGAGGGCGTTGCGGAGTTCACGCTCGCCGTCCCGACCGAAGCGGGCGAGTACCGGCTGGAAGCGAGCGTCGCGGACCCCGCCGGGCTCGCACCTGACACGGCCACACTGGTCGTCACGGCGGGCGAGGCCGCGGCGATCACGATCGGCGGTGCGGATCCGCTCGCATTGCAGGTGGGTGACACCGCGCGGCTCACGACGTCGTTCGCGGATGCGTTCGGCAACCCCGCCGCGGCGACGCCGGTTGCGTGGGTTTCCTCCGATGAAGACGTTGCCGTGGTGACCGACGGGCTGGTCGAGGCGACGGGTGCCGGCACGGCGAGCGTACTGGCGATGAGCGGAGTTCTGCGCGACTCCGTGCGTGCGATGGTGACGCTGCCGCCGCCGTCGAGCGCGACCATCGCACCCGCGGCGGCGAATTTCACCGCGCTGCTCGACACGATACAGTTCTCGCTCACGCTTACCACGCCGCAGGGTGACACGGTGACCGGGCAGCCGATCAGCTGGAGCGTGCTGAACGGGAATGTCGCTTCCGTGGACGTGCAGGGCCGTGTCGTTGCTCTGGCGCCCGGTGCCACACGCGTGATCGGCGCGAGCGGCACACTGAGCGACACGGCCGACGTGTCGGTGGCGCAGGTGCCGGCGACCGTGCTGATCTCGCCGACCGGCGCTGCACTCGATGCGGTGGGCGCAACGGCGCAGCTCGCCGCCGCCGTGACTGATGCCAACAACCAGCCGATCAGTGGCGCGGGCGTGGCCTGGTCTTCACTGGATCCCTCGGTCGCGACTGTGAGTGCGAGCGGGCTGGTCACTGCCCAAGGCAACGGCAACGCAGCCATCGTGGCGATGGCGGGCGGTGCTGCGGACACCGTGTCCGTGACGGTGCAGCAGGAGGTTGTCGCGGTTGCCGTCACACCGACCGCGGCTGCATTCGACGCACTGGGCGCGAGCACACAGCTCAGCGCGTCCGCAATGGACGTGAACGGTCATGCGGTCGGCGGCGCGGTCGTCGCCTGGACCTCCCTGAACGACGTGGTCGCGACCGTGGACGCGAGTGGCATGGTGACGGCAGCTGCCAATGGCGTCGTCCAGGTGGTCGCAACCTACAACACCCTGGCGGACACAGCAGTGATCACTGTCGCGCAGGTGCCTGCTGCAGTGACGATCATTGCGCCGGTGGACACGATGCGACTCGAGGGTGAGCAGCAACAGCTCACCGCGTCCTGGGTGGATGCGAACGGCTTCGCCATTGCCGGCGTTGCGACGACGTGGTCGAGCGCTGCGGACTCGATCGCGTCCGTTGACGCGGGCGGCCTCGTCACCGCAGGTGCCGTCAACGGGAGCACGTGGATTTGGGCGAGTGCCGGGGCGGTGACGGACTCGGTGCAGATCGCCGTGCGGGACGTCGCCTTCGTGCTGTACACGGCCGCCAACAGTGACACCGTCTTTAACATCCAGGTCGGCATGTTCGGCGGGCCACCGGCGACTGCGTACATCTACTCCGAGGCCGGCACGCTGCTCGCCCGGCGCACGGGCCCCACGATCAGCTACGCGTTCCCTGCGGTTCTGGACGGCACGACGAAGCGCGTCGAGATCAAGGCGGACCGTGCGCAGGTGCAGGGGATCGAGGCTGCCGAGGATGCCCTCGTCGGCGCCTTCCCGGCGGGAATCCTCGACCTGCCGAACCTCGCGATCATCAACCTGGCGATCAATCCGGGGCTGACGGGGTCGCTACCGGATGGCCTGGGCTCACTCACGAACCTCGCGGCGCTGGAGCTGTTCTCCACCGGGCTTTCGGGTCCGCTGCCCGCGAGCTTCAGCAGCCTCACGGGAATGGACATCCTCAACCTGTCGGATACGCGGCTGAGCGGTTCCGTGACCATGCTCGAATCGTTGACGGACCTCTGGTACCTGAACCTCGGCAGCACTGACTTCAGCGGGGTCATGCCGGAGCTGGGCAATCTCACGGAGCTCATCGAGCTGCGCATCGACGGGTCCGGCATCAACGGGTATACGGGCGGTCTGGACGAGTTGTCCGCCGTCACGACGATCGACTTCTCGGATGCGAACCTGCCCGCAGGCGACGTCGACCGCGTCCTCGCCGACCTCGTTACGAGCGTTACGGCGGTGGCGCGCGCAGGCACGGTGGACCTGGGCGGCGTGAATGCACCGCCGAGTCCGCCGGGGCTGGCGGCCGTCACACAGCTCGAGAGCCTGGGCTGGACGGTGATCGTCGCTCCCTGACGGCCGTATCCATTCGCTGGTGACAGGCGACGGGGTCCGCATGTGCGGGCCCCGTCGCGTACGGTGTCCCCACCGCGCATGGACCCGACCGACCGCGTCCGCTAGCTTCGCACTCCCATGCAGCAGACTTCTTCCGTGCGACCGACGCTCCACGACGCGCGCGCCTCGCTCGCGCACCACTTCGGCTACGACGACTTCCGCGGGGGGCAGGCGGACGCGATCGGGTCCGTTCTTTCCGGCCGCGACACGCTGGTGCTCATGCCGACAGGCGGCGGCAAGTCGCTCTGCTACCAGGTCCCCGCGACCGTGCTGCCCGGGCTCACGATCGTCGTGAGTCCTCTCATCTCGCTGATGAAGGACCAGGTCGACGGCCTTGCCGATGCGGGCGTGCGCGCGGCGTTCATCAACTCCACGCTGCCGGCCCATGAAGCGAGAGCGACGCTGGAAGCGGCGCGCAGCAACACGATCAAGCTCCTCTACGTCGCCCCCGAGCGCTTCGACAGCCCCACGTTCCGCGAGGAGCTGAAGGGGCTCGACGTATCGCTGTTCGCCGTCGATGAGGCGCACTGTGTTTCGCAGTGGGGCTACGACTTCCGGCCGAGCTATCTGCGTCTCGGCGCGGTGCGGGATGCGCTGGGCTGTCCCACGATCGCGCTCACTGCCACCGCGACGCCGGAGGTCAAGCGCGACGTCTTGCGGCAGCTGCGACTCCTGGAGCCGACCGTCGTGGCGCGCGGGTTCAACCGCACGAACCTGTCCTGGCACGTCCTCGCGGCGCGCAATGACGAGGAGAAGGACCATCTGCTCCTGCGGCTGCTGAAGCTGCCGCGCGACGGCGTGGCGATCGTCTACGGCTCCACACGCCGCAGCGTCGACAACATCGCGGACCTGCTCAACCGTGCGGGACTCCGTGCCGCCGGCTACCACGCCGGTGTGGACGACCGCGAGCGCGCGCGGCTGCAGGACGCCTTCATGGCGGGTGACATCCCGATCGTCGTCGCCACCAATGCGTTCGGCATGGGCGTGGACAAGCCGAACGTGCGGCTCGTCGTGCATTACGCGATGCCGGGCAACCTGGAAGGCTATTACCAGGAGGCGGGCCGCGCAGGGCGGGATCGGAATCCGGCCGACTGCGTACTGCTGCACGCCTATCGCGATCGTTTCACGCACGAGTTCATGATCGAGCAGTCGTATCCGGCGCCGGAGATCGTGGACGAGGTGTACCGGCTGCTGCAGCGGCATGCGGACGGGAGCGGCGTTGCCGCAGTCGATCCGAAGTCGCTCGCCCGGTCAACGCGAAGCGCGAAGAACGAGCGGCACGTCGACGCTGCGCTCCGCCTGCTCTCGGAGTTCGGCGTCGTGCGCAACGCCGGGCGCAGTGCAGGCCAGCCCTGGCTGCGCCTGATCGCCCGGCCGGAACGGATCCGTCGTGAGATCGGTGGGACCGGTCGCGCCGCGGAGCTCCACCTGCTGCGCTCGCTCTGGCGCTATGCGGGCGATGAGCTGTACCGGGGAAGGGAGCTGCCGCGTACGCTGCTGCGCACTCCCGATGGTGCCGATGCGGCGACGCTGCTCGATGCACTGCAGCGCGAAGCCTTCCTCGAGTGGCGGCCCTGGCCTGCGGAGCAGGGGTGGCAGCTGCTCCAGCAGACCGACGGTCCACTGCCGATCGACTGGCACGCGCTCGCGCAACGCAGGCAAAGGGAGGAGCGTCGCCTGCAGCGCATGCAGGGCTACGCCTACACCGACGAGTGTCGTCGCGGATACGTGTTGCGCTACTTCGGTGATCCGGAGGCGATGGAAAGCTGCGAGGGCTGCGACAACTGCATGCCCGCCGATCGGCGCCTGCTTCCGGACGCCGCGCCGCCGCGCAAGGGTGGCGCCTCAGGTGCGGCGCGCAGTGTCCGACGCGCAGGCGCTCGCGTTGCCGACGCGGCGCGCAGTGCGGTGTCGCGCGGGGGCGGGAGGCGTAACCGAAACGACTCCGCAACGACGGGTGATGACAACGGGGAGCCGCTCACCGGCGCCGCGGCACAGCGCTTCGAGGCGCTGCGCCGGCTGCGGACCGACATCGCGCGTGCCGACAAGGTGCCGCCCTATGTGGTCTTCCACGATCGCACGCTGCGTGAGATCGCACTGCATGCGCCTGCGGACGCGGCAGCGCTCGCCACGATACCCGGCGTGGGCCCGGCCAAGCTCGACAGGTACGGCGCGCGGCTGCTGAGCGCACTGCGCGACATCGGCGATTCTCCGCGCCAGGCGTCTGCCGGATCCGATCCCGGCGCCGGGTGAGTCCTGCCGCCTCGATGTGCCTCGCGCCGCGTCCCGATCCGTTTACGGCGTCAGTCCGGGCTCGTACGTCATGGCGAACTCGAGGAAGCTCGACACCTCACGCATATCGCGCCCGATGAAGCGTACCGTATGCGCATCGACGCGTTCGACATTCGGCAGGTACGCCATCATCTCCGCGGGCCGATAGTTCTTGAACGTCAGTTCCAGCGTGATCGGCCCCTCGAGGGTGTAGGGCGCAATGTCGTCATGCCGTGCGACCGCCGTCCGTGTACGCTCGCGGATGAGCGCGCGTGCTGCCTGTGGCGTCAACGTCTTCGCCGAGTGAAAGCTGATCGCCCACTTGACGACCGCACCCTCGATGTCGCCGATGATGCGCTGCGCTTCCTCGACCGCAGCGTCGTCGCCCGAGATCATCACGACGGGAACGCCGAAATGTCCGGCGATTGCGGCGTTGATGCCGGCTTCCGGCATCTCGATGCCGTTCAGCCTGACCGCGGCGAGGTTGGCACTCGACATGGTGTGGGCGCGCACGCCCTCCGGATTCGTCGTCGACGAATGGTGGCCCAGCAGAATCGCGGCGTCGAATGTCGAGTCGATGCCCTGCATCATCATGAGCGGTCGCGGCCATGAACGTACGACCATGACATCATCGGGCAGCTGCTCGATGAGCAGGTTCTGACCGTTCCCGTGGGCGTCCGCAACCAGGATCTCGGTCGCGCCTGCCGCCCGCGCGCCGTCGATCGCGGCAAGGACTTCGGCTGTCATGAACTCGCGGAAGCGCGCATACTCGAAGCCGCCGGGGCCGAGCTGATCGCCCGTCACGGCTCCTGCAACCCCTTCCATGTCCGAGGAGATGAAGACCTTGAGCGGGGCCTGTGCGCTGGCCGCCGTTGTGCCTGTCAGCAGCATGGCCGCGGCCATGCAGACTGCGCGGAGTGCCCGGGAGCAGGCACGCGAAGTCGCCGTCGACGTCGTTCTGTTCATGTCGTGGCTCCGCCTCACCGGGAGGCGCTGGGGTGGACTGTGCGTACGGATTGTCGGGTGTCGGGAGTGCGAAGCTACCACATCGCCGGATGCGGGCAAGCGAAGGCCGCCGGGCGGCCCGATCGGACATGGCAGGCGGCCGGACCTGGCGCCCGGACGCCACGCTGGCCCGCTGCGGCCCCCGCCCGCGTCCAGGCGATGCCGCTGCGGCCCTTTCCACTCTTCGGCCTCGTGCCTAGTTTTTTCCCGTTGTCTCCTGTACTCAGGCAGGCGAGATGAGCCCGTACTTCAGCGACCAGCACGAGAGCCTCCGCCGCGAGGTGCGCGATTTCGCCGAGTCCGAGATCGCGCCGGTCGCGCGCGAGCTGGACGCGCAGAGCCGCTTTCCGTGGGAGAACGTGCGGAAGATGGCCGAGCGTGGCTGGTTCGGGGTCAACGTGCCCGAGGAGTACGGCGGGCTGGGGCTCGACTACATCAGCTACATCCTGGTCATCGAAGAGCTGGCCCGCGTGGATGCCAGCCACTCGATCACGATCAGCGCGCACTCCACGCTGGGCATGTCGCCGATCATGGCGTTCGGCACCGAGGCGCAGAAGCAGCAGTTCGTGCCGCTGCTGGCGCGCGGTCGCGTGCTGGGCGGGTTCGGCCTGACCGAGCCGGCCGCGGGCTCCGACGCCGGCTCGACGCGCACCGTTGCCGTGCGCGAGGACGGCGGCTACCGGCTGAACGGCAGCAAGATCTTCATCACGCATGCGGGCGTGGGCGAGATCTTCGTCGTGACGGCCGTGACGGACCGCGAGCGCGGTACAAAAGGCATTACCAGCTTCATCGTGACCAAGGAGACGACGGACCGCGAGGCAGCGGATCGCATCGGAGTCGGTCACGCGCCGGAGCTCGAGCCGTTCACACCAGGGGTCCGGGCTGCGAAGAAGGAGGACAAGATGGGCTGGCGCGCGTCCGACACGCGTGAGCTCATCCTGGAGGACGCCCTCGTCCCGGCGGAGCGACGCCTGGGCGGGGAGGGGCAGGGCTTCGTCAATTTCATGAAGACACTCGATGCCGGCCGCATCGGCATCGGTGCTCTCTCGCTGGGCCTCGCGCAGGGCGCGTACGAACAGGCGCTGCGCTACGCGAGCCGCGAGGAGCAGAACGGCCGGAGGCTGGCCGACGCGCAGGGCGTGCAGTTCTCGCTTGCGGACATGGCAACCGAGATCGCGGCCGCGCGTCACCTCGTCTACCACGCGGCATGGCTGAAGCAGCACGAGCAGCCGTTCACCCGCGAGGCCGCCTTCGCAAAACTGTATGCGTCCGAGCTCGCGATGCGCGCGACTACCCGCGCCGTCCAGCTCATGGGCGCCAGGGGCTACACCTCCGAGTACCCGGTCGAGCGCATGATGCGCGACGCCAAGATCTGCGAGATCGGCGAGGGTACCAGCGAGGTGCAACGAATGGTCATTGCCAGGAGCATACTCCGCGACGTCACCGCCTCGCTCGAGCCGGCCGCCGCGGGGACAACCACATGAAACGCGAGATCCTCATCTCCTCGACGCTGCTGGAAACGCGCGTCGCCATTCTCGAAGACGAAATCCTCGTTGAACTGATGGTCGACCGGCCCGATGCCGAGCGCATGGTCGGTGACGTCTACCTCGGTGTCGTGCAGGCAGTGCTGCCCGGCATCCAGGCCGCGTTCGTCGATATCGGCACCGAGAAGGCCGCGTTCCTCCACGTCTCCGACATCGCCAAGGACCCGTCCGACGAGGACGACGACAACGGCGACGACCGCAACCGCAAGTTCCCGCCGATCAACGAGCTGGTCTCCAAGGGCGAGCGACTGCTGGTGCAGGCGTCCAAGGAACCGATCGGCACCAAGGGCCCGCGCGTCACGACGCACATCTCGCTGCCCGGCCGCTTTCTCGTCTACATGCCGGGCAGCAAGCACGTCGGCGTCAGCCGCAAGATCGAGGACCGCGAAGAGCGGAGCCGCCTGCGTGCGATCGCAAAGGAGACCATCCCCGACGACGCAGGCGTCATCATCCGCACCGCGGGCGAAGAACTGACGAAGGAGGTCTTCGAGCGCGAGTTCCGCACCCTGAACGACACCTGGAAGAAGATCCAGAAGAAGTCCAAGGGTGCCCGCGCTCCCTCGCTGATCCATCGCGAGGCCAAGCTCACCTCCGGCATCATCCGTGATTTGTTCACGGACCGTGTCGATGCACTGATCGTCGATTCCAAGGAGCTGCACGCCGAGATCACCAAGTACCTCGAGGGCGTCGGGCCCGAGCTGCTGTCGCGCGTGCAACACTATGTCGATCCCGTTTCACTCTTCGACAAGTACGGTATCGAGGACGCGATCCGCGAAGCGTTCCAGCGGCGCGTGGATCTGCCTTCCGGCGGCTACATCATCATCGAGCCGACCGAGGCGCTCGTCTCCATCGACGTCAACACGGGACGCTACACGGGCAAGCGCGACCCGGAGAAGACGATCCTGCGCACCAACCTGGACGCGGCACGCGAGATCGCCCGTCAGCTCCGGCTGCGAGACGTCGGTGGCATCGTCGTCTGCGACTTCATCGACATGGAGACCCGCGCCAACCAGGACCGCGTGATGCAGGAGCTGCGCACGCACCTCGGCCGCGACCGCGCCCGCACACGCGCCTTCCAGATCTCCGAGCTCGGCCTGGTCGAGATGACCCGCCAGCGCGTGCGCCCCTCGCTCTGGCAGTCGCTCACCGAGCCCTGCTCCGCCTGCGGCGGCTCCGGTCGCGTGTTCCGGCCCGAAACGGTGATCCGGCGGATCGAGCGTGCCGTCCGCCGCCTCGCCGTCCAGCGCAAGGAGAAGAAGGTCACCATCCGCGTCCACCCGCACGTCGCTCTGCACATCCTCGAGGATGAGCCCGATCTGCTGCGCCGCATGGAAAAGGCGACGTCCCTCGACATCGACCTGCGCGACGATCCGCTCATGCGCCAGGACGAGTTCCGGCTGCTGGCCGGCCCTGCGGACGCCGACGTGACCAACAAGTTTGCGCTGGGCTGAGGGGAAACGGGCCGGCGGGGCCGGCGGGGCCGTCGGGGCGAACAGGGGATAAGGGAGTGGCCGCAGGGGCGCACGACGCGGGGTTCCGGTGAGCAAGGGCGATCGGCCGCCCGGACGGCCC
>DASTYK010000064.1 GCA_035764935.1 Longimicrobiales bacterium
TGCGCCCGTGCTCGACGACCTCCCGCAGCGCGGGCAGGTCGGACGCCACGACCGGAAGGCCGAGCGCCATCGCCTCGAGCGCGGCACCGCCGAGCCCTTCGTGCAGCGACGGAAAGACGAAGATGTCGCTGGCGGCGAGCAGGTCCGGCACATCGGTGCGATGCCCCAGGAACACCACATGGCCATTCAGCCCGAGCTGCGCGTGCATGCTGCGCAGCGCAGGGGTCATGTGTCCTTCGCGGCCCGCGATGAGCACCCGTAGCTCCGGATTGCGCGGCAGCAGGCTCGCCGCAGCCTGCAGCAGCGTCCACTGCCCCTTCGGATGCTCCTGCCGCCCCACATTGATGAGCACGGGCTGGTCCGCTGCGATGCCGAGCATGGCCCGCACCCGCAGCCGCCGCTCCTCGGACGGCTCGCCGAGACGGTGTGTGTCCCGTCCCCGCTCGATCACGGTGATGCGCTCCGGTCGGATGCCGAGCGCCGCCACATAGCTGTCCCGCACCGCGTGCGAGATCGCGTGGAAGTGCGTCGTCAGGTGACGCGCGGTCCAGCCGTCGATCTCCCGCACGAACCGGAATGCCTTGCGGCTCAGTCGCTCGTCGCGTGCGCGCGATGCGACGTACGGCGTTCCGACCAGGCTGCTGATCACGGGGATGCCCGTGCCCGCCGCACCGAGCCGGCCTGCCACGTGTGAGTCGAACAGCGTCGTATGCACCACGTCCGGCCTGATCTCACGCAGCAGGAGCCGAAGCTCGCGCGCCCGCTGCAGGTGCGTGCGTCCCGCCAGCACCTCCACCCTGCAGTCCGTCAGCCGTACCTCGGACTCGACGCCGATCTCGCGCCGACGCAGGCACACGACGGTGGTCTCGATTCCGGCCGCCCGCATGTGCGGCAGCAGCTCCGCCAGTGAGCGCTCGGCGCCGCCGGCACCCAGGCCGTTGATCAGGTAGAGCAGCCTCATGCCGGCCTCACGTGCGACCGATCGAGTGGTGCATCAGGGGATGCAGCCCCGATACGATGTTGCGGAACCGGCGCAGCGCGGTGGTCGAGTTCACGCGCACACGCGAGATGCCGTACATGTTCGCTGGCGGGAACACGCCGATGCGGTGATCGAACAGGAATGCCGCGGCGTATTCCATGCGCGCGAGCAGCGCGTCCACGCGCGTGTCGCCATTGCCGTTCGGGTATGCAAACACGCGCGGTGCACGGCCCAGCCAGGTCTCGAGCAGTGCGTGTGCACGCGTGAGCTCGTACTCGATGGTGTCGTCACTGCACCGGTCGAGGCACGGGTGCGAGTGCGTGTGGCTGCCGATCTCGATTCCGCCTTCCTCGAGTTCCCGGAGCTGCTCCACCGACAGCTGCGTGCGCGCCACCGGTGCATGCGCTCCACGCAGCTCGTCGAGCACGCGCCGCCGCTCGTCGTCCGGCAGGCGCTTCAGGGTGCGCACCGCGGCATCCGGCGCCATGCGCCCGAGTCGCGGGTGCACCGCGCCGCCCCCGACAAGCGCGCGTACTTCCTGGAACCACGCCGGCCGATCCGTGCCGATCAGCTCGGTCACGACGAATGCCACAGCCGGGATCCCGCGCTCCCGCAGCAACGGCAGCGCGTGCTCGTGGATCGTGACGTCGCCGTCGTCGAAGGTGACGAGCACGGCACCGCGCGGCAGTGGAGCGCCGTGCGCCGACGCGCGCAGCACGTCCTCCACGCGGACCGGGTGCATCATGGCGGCGAGGTAGTCGAGCTGCTGTGCAAACCGGTCCGGGTCGACGACGTCGTGGTAGGCGAGGATGACCGGCCGGTGCCGCGACCATGCGTGCCACAGGTGGGCCACGCGCGGTGGCCGCGACTGGCCGGAGCGTGTCACCGGCGGAGCGGACGGGCGGGTGAGCGTCGCCATCAGGAGTCGCTCGCGTCCGCGGCCGCGCCCGCCCAGCGCCGTTTCGCCGCCGATGGTGCGAGCGACAGCAGCAGCCGGGACCAGTGCTCGAGACGCACGGGATCGGCAAGCACCGCCTGCACGAAGTGCCGGCGCGAATCGCGCAGCCTGCCGATCCGCAGTGCATTGACACCCGCGATCGCCTGGTACTTCGCATGGTGCGTCGGGTCCCTCCGGAACAGGTCGCGATGCGCACGCAGCGTGTATGAGCTGCCGAGGTAGATCGATTCGGGGTTCCCGCGGATGCGCGGCCCTTCGTGCACGTGCACGTGGACCAGCGCGTCCGGGATGCTGTGGAGCACGTAGCCGCGGCGGCGCACGAGAGGGATCAGCCGCATTGCCAGCTCGGTGTGCTGCCCCGACCGCAGGCTGTCTGCGTAGCCGCCCACCTCCTCGAACACCGAGCGGCGCAGGGCGAACACACCGCCATTGGTGAAGCGGCCGGTCACGTGGTCGAACATCGGCCCCATGTCCTCGGGCACCCTGGTTCGCACCCCTGCCTCGTCGCCGTGCTTCTCCAGGCCGCAGCAGACGACGTCGGCACCGGCCTGCTCCAGGGCTGTCCGCAACGTGGCGAGCCAGTGCGGCCGCGCCTCGTCGTCGCTGTCGAGGAACGTGATGTACGTCCCCTGCGCCAGCCGCGCGCCGTGATTGCGCGCTGCGGCGGCACCGGCATTCTGCTGGTGGACGTAGCGCACTCGCGGATCAGTGATCGCCTCCACGAGCGCGCGTGTGTCATCCGTCGAGCCATCATCGACGATGATCAGCTCGAGATCGGGCATCGTCTGCGCGAGCACGCTACCGATTGCGCGCGGCAGCAGGTGCGCACGGTTGTAGGCGGGAATCACCACCGAGAACGCCGGTGAGGCGGCAGCGGCCTGCGACTCCGTCGCCGTCGGCCTCCTGCTTCTCATCATCTCGCGGAAGAATGCGACGTGGGCCGCGGCCGTGCGCGCCCCGTCCCACTCCCGCTCGGCATGCTCCCGGTTGCGCTCGCCCTGTCCCTGCCTGCTCAGCTCCAGCCCGCGCCGCATTGCTCTCGCGAGCGAGGCCGGATCCCCGGGTGTGAACACCGGGTTGTCCGTGCTGCGCAGCAGCTCCCCCACCACGCCAGCGTCCGGGCCGACCACCACGCGACCGAACCCGAAACCCAGGATCACGTTGCCGGAGTTCAACGCCTCAAGCCGGGGCACGACCACCACGTCCGACGCGAGGAAGAACCGCTGCACGTCGCCCGCCGGCACGAAGCGGAGGCACGCCCGCGCCCGGCGCTCGAGCGCCAGCGCGGTCGTGACGCGCAGCCGCTCCGCGCGGGACATCCCGGTGGCCAGCTTGCCCGCAATCAGCAGCCTGCCCTGGGGCACTGCCGCCGCGCGGAACGCTTCACGCACGAGGCGCAGCTCGTCCGTTCGCCGCACGCGGCCGAAGCACAGGAACACTGCCTCGCCTGCGTCGAGCTGCAGCGACGCACGCGCGGATGCGGCATCCCGATCTGCGGGGAAGGAGGAGTACCTCGCGTGCGGGATGATCACACCCGGGAGTGCGCGCGTGTGCGGATAGTGCTGCTCGACTGCGGCGGCCGAAGCGGCGCCCATGTGAATGAGGCCGTGCACGGCGCGGAACACCAGCTCATAGGCGCGCCCCGTTGCGTCGCGTGCTGCGGGCATGTGCGGCGCGATGTTGTGCACGGTCGCGACGAGTACGGCGCGCTCGCGCCACCACGCGAGCCGCGCAGACAGCCGGTCCAGCTGCGCCGGCTCCGGACGACGCCAGCCGAGGAGCGCCTCCGGCCAGTGAAGGTGCACCACGTCGAACTCCGGACCGGTCGCGTCCCAGAACGCGTCTTCGCTGACGACCACATCCGTCACGCCTGCCGACTGCGCCAGCGCCTCGGCAAGCTCTGCGATCACGGGATTTCCGCTGCGTGCAGCTATGAGAATGCGCATCCTGGTCCGAAATGCTCCGGTATCGGGGAAAGCTCAGCCGACCTCGATCACCGGCTCGAGCGAAGGTGCAGTCGTAACACGGGCGGTGCCGTTGCCCACGGCGGCAAGACGCACCATCTCCTGCAGCTGACCGTTGCGCGCGGCCAGCTCGTGCAGCGCACCGCTGTCGACCAGCCGACCACTGTCGAACATGAAAACGGTGTCGCACTCGCGGAGCGTCGAAAGGCGGTGTGCGACGAGGATGATCGTCTTCTTCCTGGAAAGGCGGCCGATCGCCTCCATCACCCCGCTCTCCGTCATGCCGTCGAGCGCGCTCGTTGCCTCGTCGAAGATCAGCACGTCCGGGTCGCGGTACAGTGCACGGGCGATTCCGATGCGCTGCCGCTGCCCGCCGCTCAGCCGCACACCCCGATCGCCGACCACCGTGTCGTAGCCCGAGGCGAGCGAGCTCACGAACTCGTCGATGTTCGCGATCCGCGCGGCCCGCTCGACCGCGGCCAGGTCGATCTCGGCATCCGGCACACCGAACGCGATGTTGCGGGCAACGGAGTCGTCCGTGAGGAAGATGTGCTGCGGCACGTACCCGACTCGCCGGCGCCAGGAGCTGATCCTGCCCTCCGTCAGCGGCTCGCCATCGACGCAGATGCTGCCCTCCTGCGGAATCAGCAGGCCGAGCAGGAGGTCGACCAGCGTCGTCTTGCCGGCGCCCGTGCTGCCGATGAAACCGACCATCGCGTTCCTGGGGATCTCGAGGTCGACATGCCGCAGCACCCACCCCTCCGACGTGGGATAGCGGAACGACACGTCACGAAATGCGATCGAGCGGTGGAACTCGACCGGCTCCGCCACGGCCGTCGTCGGGCGGGCCTTTTTCGAGGAGAACAGGTCGTCGTGCAGCACCTCCAGCGCGGGCCCGTGGAAGCGGATCTTTGCCAGGGACTGGAAGATCGTCTGCAGCGCAGGCATCAGGCGGTAGGCGGCGAACACGTAGACGCCGATCACCGGGAGCAGCTCGGCCACAGTGCCGCGCGTGCCGAGCACGTACAGCACGATCAGGAGCACACCCCCGAACGCGACCGTTTCCAGCGCAAACTTCGGCAGCTCGCTGATGATCGCGTTGGATGCCTGGGTCGTCGTGTAGCGCGTCGATGCAGCGGAAAAGCGACGCGTGAACTCCGCCTCGCACCCCAGCACCTTCACGTCCTTGATGCCGATCAGGGCCTCGCTCGAGGACTTGTACCTCGCGCTGCCGGCGCTCACCCGCTCCCGACCGAGCCGGAGCTGCTTGCGACGGATCACCAGGTAGATGAGCCCGTACATGCCTCCCAGGACGAACGCTGCCACGGCGGCAAGCAGCGGGTCCAGCGCGATCAGCAGCACCAGTATCATGGTCGCCAGCACCGACTGCGCGAACAGCTTCAGCCCCGGCACCAGCACACCGTTCACGACCGCCGTCACCTCGCCGAGTATGTTCTTGCTGAGCTTCGCCGTGTTCCGGCCGAGAAAGAACTCGTAGGGCTCGGCCAGGTACCGCTCCAGCATCTGCACGGAGAGCGCATGGTTCTTGTCCCATGTGAAGCGCGTGATCATGTACGTGGCACCGGCGACAATGCCGTTGCTGAGCCCGATCACGAGCAGGACGGCCACACCGAGCGCGAAGAGAAACGACGTCTCACTCGCAAAGCCGAGCGTCACGTAGACCCAGTTCAGTCGTTCGTTCGTGTGCACTACGCCCGGATCGGCAACAACACTGAGAAAGGGCAGGATCGAGGCGACGCCCAGCATCTGCGCCACGCCCATCAGCAGGATCGCTCCGACCAGAGTCAGCAGCCGCAGGCGCTCGCGGCTGTCGAACAGATCGAGAGCCTGCCGGAGTACTCGTCTCACGCGGATCGGCCGTTCATCTGGCGAGCGATTCGTCATGCGGCACCCGGTCCATGCACCGGACCGCTGTGTCGCATGCGGAGCTCGACCTGGAAGGGGGGAGCGTGCTCGCGTCGTGGTACTCACGACACCGCCCGCCCTGAACAGCGCGCAAGGGTCAATTTCCGTACCGTGCAATGCGACCTGCATCGCCAGAAATCCCGCACCGGCGCGCACTTCTTCTGCCCCGTGCCAACGACCTGTGCGGTGGTTTGCCGGGGTCGAGCAACACCCTTGTTGTGGGTGCCCTACAGGTCCGCGCTCAGTTCATCAAGGGACGGGCAGCAGTGGACGGTCCCGGGTCGAGCTTGTGCACGACTGTGCGCTGCTTCGCGACATCCAGTGTGATCTCCCAGCGGGCGCCGTCGCCGTTCTCGATGATGATGCTGGTGCCGGCGAGTGCTGCGGGGAACGGCAACACGACATCGACATCCGCGGGCTGGAGTCCGCAGTTCCGGAACAGCGCAACGAATGGGTTCCGCACCTGCGCGGTCGTGACACGCACCTTCGGTGCACCTGGTCCGGCCTGGAGCGAACAGTCGACGAACTCCGTGCGATTGGTCGGCGGCAGCCGGAGCAGGCCCGTGACCAGTGCAGGCCCGGAGTGCGCGACCACGCGGATCCCCTGGAAGCGGGCGGGCCCGCCGTCCACGGAGCTGTGACGCGACGTCGCATGCTGGATGATGCGGTCCTCGAACGAGAACGTGTTCACGTAGCGATGCGCATTGCTGTACGCACCGTTCTCGATGCCGGCATGGCCGTGACGGTACGTGATCGCGTTCACGATGACGTGGGGCGCGCCGTTGTTGAACCACAGGCGGATCCCCGAGCCACGGTTGTTGTGCGCGACGTTCCCCTCGCTGAATTCCCACACGGCCAGGCCGTTGTTGTCTGCCCGTGACGGCCACTCGAAGCCGTGCGCTGAGGCGCTGCCGCGCGCGCCCGCAGCGACGCTGTTGCGGATCACGTTGCCGAGGCCGCCCCCCAGGGTCACTGCAGCATAGCGGCTCGTCCTGCCGCTGACCCGGCGCGGCATTTCGACACCGGCGACGGCTAGCCGGTCGACCAGGACGTTGTCCGTACGATCACCGAGGTCCCACCAGAATGCTTCGCCGTAGCTGTTGACGCTGACGACGTCGATGAACGAGATGCCGTGCGAGCCGTGCGGCACGAAACCGCGGCCCCGGCTGTCGACGGCCGCGACGCCACGGACGATCGTACCCGTCGTGCCACTGCCGCCGTGGTGCAGATGGAGCGCATAGCGCCCCTCGACCGGCCCCTCCGACGCAGCGTTGCTGATCCCCAGCTCGCGCAGCGTGACGTACTCGATGCGCTGCGGCAGCTCGGAGTGGATGTGGATGTGCCCCGGCCCGCGGATGACGATGTCACGCGTGACATTGATGACCTCCGCGGAGGGTAGACGCGGATCGACGCGCGGGATCGGTTGCCCGGGATGCCAGCGGCGGACGGTGTAGTCGTCACGCGCGGTGGGCGTGATGTAGTACTCGTCGTCCGCCTCCCAGCTCGGGTCCCGGCCCGTGCGGTTCCAGGAGCTCTTCGGCGTGCCCCGGACGTCGAGCACGCCCTGGCGTCCGATCCAGAGTCCGATGTCGCGGCTGAAGCGCGGCTCGTAACCCATGCCGCCGCCGACGTACGCGTCCGGGTCGGCGCCGATGAACCGGAGCGTGGAGCCGGGGCGCAGGGCAATGACGCCGGAATCGGTACGGAGGTTACCGGCGATCCGCACGTTGCGGCCGATCAGCCAGCGCTCACGGCCGGGCACGACCACATCGTGCTCGATGAGCGTGTCGGCCAGGATACGATCCCACTGCTCCGGTGTGCGGGGTGCATGTCCGGGGACGGGCGCGTTCTGCGTGAGCGCGCCGGCAGACGTCGTAACCAGGGGCAGCAGGCAGAGGATCACGGAGGCGGATCGGATGGGGTTCATCGTGCGCTCCTGCTCGGGCGACTGTGCCGTCCGCCGGCACGGCAGCACACCGCCTCCGGCCGCATCATCGATGCCGCAGACACGACAAAGGGGGCGCCGGCATCGGCGCCCCCTTCGGAGTTTCCCGGCTTGCAGCGGCTAGTCGATCCGCGTCGTGACCTTGGACCGGGCCGCCATGTCGAGCGTGATCTCCCAGGCGTCGCTGCCGTTCTCGATGACGATGCGGCTTCCCTCGATCGCGGCCGGGAACGACCCCGTGACCATGAAGTCGTCGGGCGTGAGGCCGCAGTTCCGGAAGACGATCTGCAGCGGATTGGCCGCCTTCTCGGTGTTCCACAGCACGTCGGGCGAACCCGGCGAGCCTTCGAGCTTGCAGTCGACGAATTCGGTCGGCTGCAGCGGCGGCAGGTTCAGCACGCCGAACGCGAGCGCGGCACCGTCCGCGGCGTAGACCTCGACACCCTCGAAGCGCGACGGGCCGCCATCGACAGCATGCTTGTTCGAGGACGAGTGCTGCACCATCCGGTCATCGACCGACAGCGTGTTGATGTAGCGGTGCGAGTTGCGGTACGCGCCGTTCTCGATACCCGCCGCGCCGTTGCGGTACGTGATCAGGTTCTCGATGACGTGGTTCTCACCCTTGTTGAACCACAGGCGGACACCGGAGCCCTCCACGTTGTGCGCGACGTTGCCGTCGTTGAACTCCCAGACGGCCGGCCCGTAGTTGTCGGCGCCAGAGGGCCACTCGAAGCCGTGCGCTCCGCTCGTACCGCGCGCACCGGACACGACGCTGTTCCGCATGACCATGTTGTAGCCGCCGCCCATCGTGACCGCCGCGTTGCGGGACATCTTGCCCGTAAGGGACCGGTGCGCGTGCACGCCGCTGACCGCCAGCCGGTCCACCGTGAGATCGTCGGTCCGGTCACCGATGTCCCACCAGAACGCCTCACCCAGGCTGTTCACGCTGACGTTGTCGATCATCGTGATGCCGTGCGACTCGTGTGGCACGAACACCCGGCCGCCACTCTCGACCGCGGCAACACCGCGGATGATCGTGCCGCGCGAGCCGTCGCGCGCATAGTGCAGGTGCAGCGCGTACCGGCCCATGACAGGACCCTCGTGCGCGAGGTTGGTGATCCCCATGTTCCGCAGCGTCACGTACTCGATACGCTGCGGCTTCTTCGACGTGATCAGGATATGGGCAGGTCCCTCGATGAGGATGTCACGCGTGACGTTGATCACTTCGGCCGCGGGGACGCGCGGATCGATCTGCGGGATCGGCTCGCCAGGATACCAGCGACGCGGAGCGTAGTCACCACGCTCCGTCGGCGTGATCCAGAGCTCGTCGTTGGGGGACCACGACGGATCACTGCCCGTGCGGTTCCAGCCCACCTTCGGTGTGCCCCGGATGTCCAGGACGCCCGCCCGGCCGACCCAGACTCCGATGTCGCGTGCATACTTCGGATCCCAGCCCATGCCGCCGCCGATGTACTCCTCCGGATTTGCACCGATGAAGTGCAGGCTCGAGCCGGGACGCATTGCGATCGTTCCCGAATCGGTACGCAGGTTGCCCTCGATCCAGACGTTCGGACCGATCAGCCACGTCTCGCCGGCGGGCACGACGACGTCACCCTTGATCGTGTCGTTCTCGAGGACCTTGTCCCACGCGCCCGGGTTCTCCGGCGTCGGGTCCTGGGGCGTCGGGTTCTGCGGTGTGGGGTCCGGCTCCAGCACGCTCTGCGGAGAGTCGCATGCGCCGAGGGCGACTCCTGCGAGCAGAGCAAAAACGGCGATTGAACGGCGTACGACCACTGGCTGACCGCGATGCGCGGCTGCAATAATCCTCATCTTTTTTCTCCTTCGGCAGCTCGACTGGCATAGCGGTTGTCAGCCGCTTTAGCCTCGTGGCTTTGCGCCCCCGTCTTTCGTTCCGGGTTTGCCGTTGTCGAGAGCGTCCGATGCAGCCGATCGGACATGTTTCGTCGCGTGCGCCTGGGTCAGCGGCACTGCCAGACCGTGACGGTCCAGGCCTGCACACCTCCTGTTGGGGGAACAACGAAACGGGCCGCCGGCGCGTCTCCCGCTCCGTTTTCCGGAGTGAAAGAGCAACGCTGGCGGCCCGGCGAGCCTGGCGGATCCTCTTTGCCGTGCTGATGGCGAAACCATCTGCTGGCGACGGACCGCGGTAGCCCCGTGACTCTGCGCCACCGCCTTTCGGCGGCTTTGCTCTGAGCAGCGAGCTCGATGGGCGACAGCGCCTGCTGCGGTGCGTGTCGCCGATCGGCCGAGAGGTTAATGGCGATTTCTGGGGGGTGCAAGGGGGCTGGGACGAACTGCAAACGGCACCATTGTCGAACCGACAATGGCGCTGGCAAAGTCCTGCGCACGCCGCGCGCGATGCGTGCCGTGCGCGGTTAGTTGCGCGTCGCGGAGCGTTGTTCGGACACCGGCGCTGCGTTCGGTGCAACACCGGATCGTGTCGGCAGCAGGTGCGCAAAGTCGGGCAACAGCCGGTACGGTCGCCCACGACGCCCGCCCACGACGACCTGCCCGTTTACCTCGACCCACGCATGCGCACCGAACTCTTCGCCCTCCATTTCAATGCCGACGCGCAACGTGGAATGCACGCCGTTCCGTGCGAGCAGCGACTGCGCAGCGAGCGCCTCCACGAGACACGTGGACTTCCAGAGGCGGCGCCCCGATGCGCGCACCGCGTGGCAGATCGCAGCTACTGCGGCGCCGTCGTCCTGACGGTCCCCGCGGACGGCGTCGACGCGGTCGAACACGTGCGCGAGCACCCGCGTCGTCGGCAGTGTCCAGAGCGCCAGTCGAAACCCGATGCAGTACAGGTACGCCCG
>DASTYK010000065.1 GCA_035764935.1 Longimicrobiales bacterium
CGGGAGCGCTGTGCGCGGTTGCGCAGGTTACGCTTCTGCTCCTGACGGATCCGCTTGTTGGCACTCGAGGTGTTCGCCAAAACCCGGTTCTCCTGTACTGATTCCGATACGAACGTAGCCACGCAAGGTACCGCACCAGCGGTTTGGCGTCAAGCGCGCGCGTGGCGGGGCGGGCGTGAGGGCGGGTGTGCGGGGTGGCGCCCGCCCCGGTGCGCGGGTAGCTTTTTCGCGACTTTTCATGGGGGCCGATCCGATCGGCCGCCGGCCTGGGGAAGCCAGCCTGGACGGTGATTGCGTGGGGGACGTAGCTGCACCGGAAGCAGCCTTTGCCGAGGGCGGCTTCGTCGTCGAGCTCGAGCGATTTACCGGACCGATCGACCTGCTGCTGCACCTGATCCGCGAGCAGGACATCGACATCTTCGACATCCCCATTTCCCAGATCACGAACCAGTTCCTGCAGGTGATCGCGGGGGTGGAGGCGCTCGGGCTGGACCGGGCGGGCGAGTTCCTGGAGATGGCTGCGGTGCTGGTGCGGATCAAGGCGCAGATGCTGATGCCGCGCCGCGCGGACGCGGAAGGGGAGCTGGAGGACCCGCGTGCGGAGCTGGTGCGTCGGCTGCTGGAGTACGAGCATTTCACGGACGTGGCGCAGCGCCTGGAAGACGCGCAGGCCGAGCGGCTGCGGAAGTACCGGCGCGGGTTCGTTCCGCCCCGCGAGAAGCCGGCACCGATCGTGGAGCTGACGATCACATGGGAGGATTTCTTCGCGGCGGCGCTGAACGTCGGGGAGCGGCAGCACACCCCGGCCGAGCATCACGTGCGGGCGCGCGCGGTGCCGCTGGAAGAGAAGGTCGGGCTGATCCTGCAGACGCTGGCGCGGCTGGACCGGATCGAGTTCAGTCGGCTGGTTCAGCCGTTTGGCGACCGGCTGCACGGCGTCGTAACGATGCTGGCCGGGCTGGAGCTGTCGAAGCGGCGCGAGGTGCTGCTGCGGCAGAGCGCGCCCTTTGCCGCGCTCTGGGTTTACCGGCGCACCCTGACGGACGCGGAGCGGGATGCGATCGATGCGCCCCCGGAGGACTGGGCGGAATCGCTCGTTGCGGGTGACGCCGCACCGGGCCTGGATGAGGTGATCGGCGACGGGCCCGGAGCTCCGGCGCACGAGGGCACTGCAGAGGACACGGACGTGCCCGGCGACGACACCATCGAGGCGGAGCCCGGGGTTCCGACGATCGAAGGCAGTGCAGAGGAAGCGTCGGACGCGCCCGGCGACGACGTCGTAATGGATTCCGCTCCGGACGACCGGACGGACGCAGAACACGCAGACGAAGCACCTGATGCGACTGACCCAGATCATTGAAGCGCTGCTGTTTGCCAGCGATGCGCCGCTCTCGGCGGGCGACCTTGCCCGAGTCGACGAGCGACTGGACGAGGACACGGTCGAGGCGGTGATCCAGGAGCTGCGCAACGACTACGACCTGTCGGAGCGCTCGTTCCAGATCTACGAGGTCGCTGGCGGTTACCAGATCCTGACACGGCCGGAGTTCGTGGCAGTGCTGGACCGATACGAGACGGTGCCGCAGACATCGCGGCTGTCCGGCTCGGCCCTGGAGGTGCTGGCGGTGATCGCGTACCGCCAGCCGATCGGGCGCGCGGAGGTCGAGGACATCCGCGGCGTCGGCTCCAGCGGCGTGATCAAGACGCTGCTCGATCGCGAGCTGATCCACGTCGCCGGGCGCTCCGAGGGGCTCGGCCGGCCGCTGCTGTACGGCACGACCGACAAGTTCCTCGAGCACTTCGGCTTTCGCTCGATCGAGGACATGCCGCGGCCGGACGAGCTGCCCGTCGTGCTGCGGGAGCGGAGCATTCCGGCCCCTGCAGAGGAAGCGGCGGTTGTCGCTCCCGAAGCAGGCGAAGCGGAGGTCGATGCGCCGCCGGCGGACGGTGAAACGCCTGCGCCCGCCGCGGCTCATGGTGATGTCGTCGAGCCATCAGCCAATCCGCTGGCGGACGAGGACGTTGCGGAGCTGATCGCCGAGGCGGAGGAAGAGCTGGCGGAGGAGCTGGCCAGCGAGATCGTCGAGGACGTCGAGGAAGAGACTCGGCTCGGCGATGAGCCGCCGGTGGTCGACGAGATGGGCGAGGTGTTCGCGGTGTCGGTGGAGGTGCCGGCGGCGGACGAGGACGAACCCGGCGACGAGCCGCACTCGCAGCCTGCGACCGGGCAGTGAGCGCGGACGCGAGCGTTCGCCTGCAGAAGTTCCTGTCCCAGGCGGGCGTCGCGTCGCGACGCGCGGCGGAGCAGCTGATGGTGTCGGGCCGTGTGCGCGTGAATGGCAAGCCTGCGACGGAGCCCGGCATCAAGGTCGATCCGGACCGCGACGTGGTCGAGGTGGATGGCCGGCGGGTCCGGCCGGCCGCCCCGCTCTGGATCGCACTGCACAAGCCGCGTGGCTACGTGACCACGCGCAGCGATCCGCAGGGTCGCTCGACGGTGTACGAGCTGCTGCCGGCGGAGCACCGCCGGCTCTTTCATGTGGGGCGCCTGGATTACGACAGCGAGGGGCTGCTCCTGCTGACCAACGATGGCGACACGGCGGAGCGGTTGCAGCACCCGCGCTACGAGGTCGACCGTGTGTACAACGTCGATGTCGTCGAGCCGCTGACGGACGTGGCCCGGCGGGCGCTGCTCGCGGGCGTCACGCTGGAAGACGGGCGTGCACGGGTGCGCGGACTGCGCCGGCTGCGAGGGCAGGAGACGGGCGCGGAGCGCTGGGCCGTGACGATGCGGGAGGGAAGGAAGCGGGAGGTGCGCCGCCTGTTCGATGCGGTCGGCAGCCCGGTGCGCCGGCTCCGGCGCGTGCGCTACGGGCCGATCGAGCTGGGCACTCTGCGCCCGGGGGCGTGGCGGAAGCTGACTTCCCAGGAGGTGCGGGCGCTGCGCGCACGCTGATCCATTCACAGGGAAAATACCAAGCATGGAGATCCGGGGCCGGAACGTTCTCATCCTGGGCGGTTCGGGACTCGTGGGGATGGCGGTCGCGCGCGAGCTGATGCCGCACGGACCCGCGCGCATCACCATCACCAGCCTGCGTCGCGCGGAGGCGGAAGAGGCGGTCGAAGAACTGCGATCGGAAGCGTCCGACGTCGTGCTCGACACTGCGTGGGGCGACATCTTCGTCGCCGACGCGGTCAGGGACCGTCCCCGCACGGACGTGCTGGGCGACGCCTCCGCCCGCGCCGCGATGATCGACGACCTGTACGGCGAGCTGAGCGACGAGGTGGTGGCGCGCTCGGCACTGGGTGCACTGCTGCTGCGTACGCAGCCGGACATCATCGTCGACTGCATCAACACCGCAACCGCGTTTGCGTACCAGAACGTCTTCCGCAGTGCGGAGTCGCTGCGCTCGGCGGCTCGTGACGGCCGCGTGGATTCCGAGCTGGTGGAGCGCCACCTGGCCACACTCTACCTGCCGCAGCTGATCCGGCACGTGCAGATCGCGCTCGAGGGGATGCGTCGCGCGGGCACGCAGATCTATCTCAAGATCGGAACCGCCGGCACGGGCGGCATGGGCCTCAACATTCCCTTCACGCACAGTGAAGAGCGGCCGAGCCGGATGCTGCTCGCAAAGTCCGCCGTTGCGGGCGCGCACACGCTGCTGCTCTACCTGATGGCGCGCACGCCGGGTGGCCCTGCCGTCAAGGAGATCAAGCCGACGGCCGCGATCTCGTGGAAGCGCATCGGCTATGGCGAGATCCGCAAGGCCGGCGTGCCCGTGATGCTCGCCGATGCAACGAAACCGCTCGCGCTCGACGTCGCATTCCAGGATCCGTCGGATGCCTGGCAGTCGACGGACGTGGCGCTGGAGGGGGTGTTCCTCGATGCAGGGGAGAACGGGCTGTTCAGTCGTGGCGAGTTCGAGGTGCTGACGACGCTCGGCCTCATGGAGTTCATCACACCCGAGGAGATCGCGACCAACGTGGTGCGCGAGATCCGCGGGCATGCCACCGGACGCGACGTCGTGGCCGCACTCGATGCGTCCACGTCGGGCCCGACGTACCGCGCGGGCGTGCTGCGGGAGGCTGCGCTCGAGCGGATGCAGGCGCTGGAGCGCGAGCACGGCGTCGACTCCGTCGCGTACGAGATGCTGGGGCCGCCGCGCCTCTCCAAGCTGCTCTTCGAAGCGGCGATCCTCGCGCGCCTGTTCGGTGTTCTCACGGATGTCGCGGCACTCGATCCCGACGACTGTGCGCGCCGCGCGCAGGCGCTGGTCGAGCAGGACGCCGCGCTGCGAACGCGCATCGTCTCGATCGGCCTGCCGATCCTGCGCGCCGATGGCGCATCGCTGCTGCGCGGTCCCGTCGTGAAGGTCGCACCGGAACCCGGACAGCCGGCCGATGACCCGAGGCTGGCCGACAACGGCTGGGTGGACCTCCGTCCCGACAACTGGCGTAGATGGAAGGAGCGCGCGCAGGCGATGACCACGGCGCTGCGCGCCATGCCGGGCGCGGAGTCGGGCTCGCGCGCGGACATCGAGCCGGAATCGATGCGCAACGAGATACGGCCGGGCAGCATGGCAGGCTGGGTGTTCCGGCACGAGGATCGCGGAGCGCGCATGAAGCGCTGAGCCCGGCGCACCACGAACGACGTTCACAGGCAACGGAGGAGTCCGGGTGGAGCAACCGCTCACCACAACGACCGAGACGGGACGCAACCTGGCCGCTCGCATCACCGAGGAGATGCACCGGCGGATCGTCGGCCAGGAGATCATGATCGAGCGCCTGCTGATCGGGCTGTTCGCGGGCGGCCACGTGCTGCTCGAGGGCGTGCCCGGCCTCGCCAAGACCCTGACGGTCCGCTCCCTGGCCGACACGCTGCACGCCAGCTTCGAGCGCATCCAGTTCACGCCCGACCTGCTGCCCGCCGACGTCGTCGGCACCATGATCTACAACCAGCGCACCGGCGACTTCTCGGCGCGCACCGGTCCGATCTTCGCCAACATCGTCCTCGCCGACGAGATCAACCGCGCACCGCCCAAGGTGCAGTCGGCGCTGCTCGAGGCCATGCAGGAGCACCAGGTCACGCTGGGCGGTGAGACGTTCGCGCTGCCCGAGCCGTTTCTCGTGCTCGCGACGCAGAACCCGATCGAGCAGGAAGGCACGTACCCGCTGCCGGAGGCGCAGGTCGACCGTTTCATGCTGAAGCTGCGCGTGGGCTATCCGGACCGTGCGACGGAGCGCGAGATCATGCGGCGCATGGCGGGGCGCGAGCCGGTCGAGCTGCGTGCCGTTGCGACGCCCGATGAAGTGTTCGAGGCGCGGCGCGAGATCGCCGACCTCTACCTGGACGAGCAGCTCGAGGAGTACATCGTCGACCTGGTGCAGGCGACGCGCGAGCCGGGGCGGTACGGCCTCGAGAGCCTCGCACCCCTCATCGAGTACGGGGCTTCGCCGCGTGCGACGATCTATCTCGCCACCGCCTCACGTGCACACGCATACCTGCGCGGCCGCGCATACGTGCTGCCCGAGGACGTGAAGGCGATCGGCCAGGACGTCCTGCGCCACCGCGTCATCACGAGCTTCGAGGCCGAGGCCGAAGAGGTCACGTCCGAGGATATCGTCGACCGTATCTTCGCGGCTATCGACGTACCATGACCCCGCTGCCGTTTCTGCGCCGGCGTGCCGCGCCCGCTGTCGAGCCTGCGGCTGACGCGCCGCAGGCGCGGGAGGCGGTGCCGCGCGAGGTGCTGCGCCAGGTGCGGTTGATCGAGCTGCGCACGCGTGGCCTGGTCGCATCTCTCTTCAGCGGGGAATACCACTCGGTCTTCCGCGGACAGGGGATGGAGTTCGCCGAGGTGCGCGAGTACCAGCCCGGCGACGACGTGCGCAACATCGACTGGAACGTGACGGCGCGCATCGGCGTGCCGTACGTGAAGAAGCACATCGAGGAGCGCGAGCTCACGGTGATGCTGCTGGTCGACCTGTCCGGCTCCGAGCAGTTCGGCACGCGTGGCCGCTTCAAGGCGGAACTGGCGGCGGAGATTGCCGCCGTTCTCGCACTGTCCGCCGTGCGTAACAACGACCGCGTCGGGCTGATCATCTTCACTGACCGCATCGAGCACGTCGTGCCGCCACGCAAGGGGCGCCGCCACGTGCTGCGCCTGATCCGCGACGTGCTCGCGTTCCGGCCGGCAGGGCAGGGAACCGACGTGGCCGGCGCGCTCGACTACGCCGCACGGCTGCTCCCGCACCGCGGCATCCTTTTCGTGCTGAGCGACTTCGTCCCCGCCGGCGGCGCACTGCAGGAAGCGCCGGCCTGGGAGAAGACGCTCAAGCTCGTTGCGCAGCGCCATGACGTCGTCGCGATCCGCATCAGCGACGACGCAGAGGAGCAGCTGCCCGACGCCGGTGTGCTGATGCTGCGCGATCCCGAGACGGACGAGCTGGTCGGCATCGATACGAGCAGCCCGGAAGTACGCGCGCTGTACGCGGAACGAATCGCGGAGGAGCGCGCCAGCGTGCGACGCGTCTTCCGGCGGGTCGGCGTCGACGAGATCGAGGCGCGCACCGGTGCATCCTACGTCGTGCCGTTGCTCGCCTTCTTCCGGCGGCGGGAACGGCAGGGGAGGCGCTGACCATGCGACGGCTCCCGGGATCCCTGCTCGTTGCGCTGGCGCTGCTTGGCGGGTTCGCGCACGGTGCGCATGCGCAGCGCGTGTCGACTGCGGTCGTGCCGCAGACGATCACCGTGGGGGACGTCTTCCATGCGGCTGTCCGCGTGGAATTACCGGCTGGGGCGGAGGCCGCATTCCCCGACACGCTCGCGCTGCCGTCAGAGGACATCGAAGCGGCCGCGCGCGTGCGCGTGCAGGTCGATACGACTGCAACCGGCCGCACGGCGACCGCACTGTACGCGCTCACGGCCTGGCGCGCGAACGAGGACGTGCAGCTTCCCGATCTCGCATTCACCGTGCGGGCTGCGGGCGGCGGCGTGTCCACGGTGACCGCGTCGTTTCCCGTCTTCCAGCTGACCTCCGTCCTGCCGGCGGACACCGCCGGTATCGAGCCGAAGCCCGCCAGGGACGTGTGGGGCGCGAGCCGGCTGTGGTGGCCGATCCTGCTCGCGCTCGCGGCACTCCTGCTCGTCGCCCTGCTCGCGTGGTACGTGTGGCGACGCCGGCGCCCTCGCGAAATCGTCCAGCCAGCGACGCCCGGCATTCCGCCGCGCCAGCGTGCGCTCGACCGCCTCGCGCACGCACGTACCGCCGGCTTCGTCGAGCGCGGGGAGCTGAAGCCGTTCTACACGGAGCTGGCTGCCGCACTGCGTGAGTACCTGGAGGCGATCGAACCGCTGCTCGGCGCCGATCTCACCACGGGTGAGCTGGCGATGCATGCGCGTCGCCGTGGCGCACCGCCGATGCTGCTCGAGCTGATCCGCATCCTGGGTCGTGCCGATCTCGTGAAGTTCGCACGCGCCCGTCCGAGCGCTGCAGAAGCATACGGCGACCTGGACGCGGCGCGTCGCTGGGTCGAGCAGCACGACACCCTGTCGGTGCCCCGCGAGGAGGCCGTCGCATGAGCTTCGGCTTCGCAAATCCGTGGGCGCTTCTTCTGCTGCCGCTGCTCGGGCTGGTGCTCTGGCTGATGCGGGGCCGTGAACGCGCGCTCACCTACTCGCGGGCGGGCACGCTGGCCGCCGTTGCCGGCGGCGGTGCCCGGCTGCTCGCACGGCTCCCCGGCTGGCTGCGCACGGGCGCGCTCGCGCTGCTGATCTTCGCGCTCGCGGGCCCGCGGACCGGCGCGGCAGTCGTCGATGTGAACGCCGAGGGCATCGCGATCGTCGTCGCACTCGATATCTCCAGCTCGATGCTCGCCGAGGACTTCGCGCCGGACAACCGGCTGGCGGTTGCAAAGCGGCAGGTGCGCGACTTCATCCGCGGCCGCACGTACGATCGCATCGGCCTGGTTGCGTTCGCGGGCGAGGCGCTCACGCAGGTGCCGATCACGATCGACTACGAGGTGATCTTCCAGTCGCTGGATCAGCTGCGCGCAGGCGCGGGACTGCTCGAGGACGGCACGGCGATCGGCACGGCGATCGCCACTGCCGCCAACCGACTGCGCCGCGCGCCGGGCGAGTCGCGTGTCATGATCCTGATGACGGACGGCGAGAACAACCGCGGAGACATCGATCCACGGACCGCAGCACAGGCGGCAGCCGCCCTCGACATCCGTATCTACACGATCGGCGTGGGCAGCGAGGGCGTTGCGCCGATCCCGGTCGCAACGGGACCGTTCGGCGTCCAGTATGCGACCGTTCCCGTCAGCATCGATGACGAGCTGCTGACGGAGATCGCGGACATGAGCGGCGGGCGCTACTTCCGGGCGACGAACCCGGAAGCGCTCGACTCGGTGTATCAGCAGATCGACGAGCTGGAGAAGTCCGAAGTCGAAGTGAGCCGCTACATGAGCTACACGCCGTACTACCTGCCTTTCGTTCTCCTCGCCGGCATGCTGCTGATGGGGGAGTGGGGACTGCGCGCGAGCCGGTTCGGGAGGCTGCCATGAGCTTCGATCGTCCCGACCTGCTCTGGCTCGCCATGCTGCTGCCCGCGGCCGCCGCGGTGCTCGTGCTGCTGTATGCGCGGCGACGGCGGCGGGTCGCGCATGCACTGGGCGAGTCCTCGCTGCTCGAGCGGCTCGGCGGGCGCGGGCTGGCTGCGTTCCCCTGGCGACGCCTGCTGCTCATCGTGCCTGCGGCGGCCGCGCTCGGCTTTGCGGCACTCGGCCCGCGCTGGGGTACTCGCGACGTCCCGACCGAGTCGCGCTCGGCCAACGTCGTCCTGGCCATGGACATCTCGAAGTCGATGCTGGCGCCTGACGTTGCACCCGACCGTCTCGAGCGTGCCCGACTGCTTGCGCGCCGTATCGTGCGCGAGATGCGGACGGACCGCATCGGGCTGGTCGTGTTCGCGGGGCGCGCGTACGTGCTATCGCCGCTCACGACCGACCATGGTGCGCTCGACCTGTACCTGGACGCGCTCGATCCCGAGATCGTCAGCCAGGGCGGCTCCTCGCTGGCCGCAGCACTCGCACAGTCCACCGATCTCGCACGCGGCCGCGTCGAGTCCGGCGGTGACCGCGCGGTCGTCCTCGTCAGCGACGGCGAGGCACTGGAAGAGGAGGACGCAGTCCGCGATGCGGCGGAGCGCGCGGCGCGTGCAGGCGTTCGCGTGTTCACGGTCGGCGTCGGCACCGCCTCGGGCTCGCCGATCCCTGATTACGACGAGAGCGGCCGCAGGCAGGGCTACAAGCGCGACGAGAACGGCGAGGTCGTCATTTCGCGGCTCGGCACGGAGCTGCTGCGTGATGTCGCTGGTGCGACGGACGCGCGCTACTTCGACCTGGGCGATCCAGGTGCGGCGGGCGCGCTCATTCGTGAGCTGCGCCAGCTCGAGCAGTCGACGTCCGATACCGCCCAGCGCGCAACGCAGCGTGAACAGTACGCGTGGTTCGTCGCGCTCGCCCTGCTGCTGCTTGCGCTGGACGCATGGCTGGTCCGGCGTGAAGCGCGCCCGGCGCGCGCCGCCGCGGGTCTCGACGCACTCAGGGCGGAGCCGGTGCCGAGTCGCGGGCCGCGTCGGCGGCTGGGGGGCGCGCGCACGGCTGCGGCCCTGGCGCTGATGCTCGTGATGACCGGCTTCGGCATCGGTGACGTGGAGCGCGGCAACCGGATGTATCGGGAAGGTCGCTACGAGGAAGCGGTGGCCGCGTATCAGCAGGCGCTCGCGGATGGTGAATCGTCGCCGGAGCTGCATTACAACCTCGGTACTGCTTTCCTCGCGCTGCGTCGCTACGCGGAGGCCGAGCGCCACCTGCAGCTCGCGTTGCGTGACGTCGACCCGATCCTGCGTCAGCACGCGTACTACAATCTCGGCAACCGCTTTCTCGAGGCAGCGCGTGCCGGCAGCGACCCGCAGGCGCAGTCGGCGCAGTACGAGGCGGCGATCGAGGCGTACAGGCACGCGCTGCGCCTTGCCCCCGATGACGTCGACGCCAAGTGGAACCTGGAGCTGGCGCAGCGGGAGCGCGACGAGCAGCAGCCCGAGCCACAGCCGCAGGAGCAGGATCAGCAGGAGCAGGACAATCAGAACCGCGAGGACGAGCAGCAGGCGCGTGAGCAGGAAGGACAGGCGCAACCCTCGCAGGGGCAGGCGGGTCAGGGGCAGCAGTCCGGCTCCCGCTTCGAGCAGCAGCCGATGAGCCGCGAGCAGGCGGAGCAGATCCTGTCGGCGGTCGAGCAGGACGAACGCGACCTGACGCGCGACAAGCTGCGCAAGGGGCAGCGCCGTACGCCCGTCGCCCGCGACTGGTGATGTTCGCCGCCGCATTGCTCGTGCTGGGTGTGCTGGTGCCGCAGGACCAGGTGCGGGTCCATGCTACGCTCTCGGACGAGCGCATCGCAGTCGGTGCGAGCACGATGCTGCAGGTCAGCGTCGAGATGAGCGGCGGGCAGCCGGAATCGATCGAGCTGCCCGCGTTCCCGCCATCGCTCGACGTGCTGAGCTCGCGCGAATACCACCAGACCCAGCTTTCGCTGCCGGGGGGACGCACGACCATCGTGCGGCGGGACATCGTACTGCGCGCCCGCGCCGAAGGCCTGTTCACGATCGACCCCATCACGATTCATCTGCCGGGGGGTGACGTGCGACGCACGCGTCCCCTCACCCTGCGGGTGGTTGCAGCGACGCCGGGAGCGCCGCTCCCACCCGGCGTGCGTCGACCGGTCGGCGGAACGCCCGCAGACGCCGGCACGCTCGCGGTCACCGTCACGCCGGACACGGCGTGGCTCGGGGAGCCCGTCCTGCTGCGCATGACCGCGCGCATCCCCGAGGAGCAGCGCACGCGCCGCGGCCGCTCGCCCGTGTTCGAGCCGCCGACCGCCGTCGGGTTCTGGGTGCAGGAGCTGGAGGACCGCGGCGCCGTCGGCGTGCGCGCGATCGATGGCCGGTACTACGACGTTCACGAGTACCGTCGCTTCTATGTCCCGCTGACTCCTGGTGTGCGCGTGCTGCCGCCGGCGCGGGCCGTCTACGAGGTGGATCGCGGGTGGATGTTCGCGCCCCAGAGCTACGAGCTGGCCAGCGACTCGGTGCACGTGTACGTGCGTGCACTGCCGGAGCAGGGGAAGCCTGCCTCGTTTACGGGCGCAGTGGGGCGCTTCGAGGTGAGCGCGCAGGTCGATCGCACGCGGCTGGCGGAGGGGGACGCAGCGACGCTGACGGTCGTGGTCGAGGGCACCGGAAACATCAAGGCGTTGCCGGCGCCGCATCTGCCGCAGATCCCGGGCGTCGAGGTGTTCGAGCCGTCCGAGGATGCCGAGTTCGTAGCGCGCACCAGCGGCATCCGGGGCAGCAAGACCTTCCGCTGGATCCTCGCGCCGGAGGCGCCTGGCGCACATGCGCTGCCCGACATCGCATACGCCTGGTTCGACCCCGCAACCGAGCAGTACGACAGCGCACGCATCCCGCTGCCCGCGCTGGAGGTCGGTGGCGTCATCGCTCAGGGCTCGGCGGTGGAAGGAGACACGAGCATTGCACCCATCCGCCCGTTTCCGTCGGGCACACCGGCGTTCGCGTGGGCGCGCAGCACCGGGTTTGCGGCGTTGCAGGCACTGCCGCTGCTGCTGCTTGCAGCGACGACGCTCTGGCGCAGGGAGGCGCCCCGCATCCAGGCGCGCCGCCGTCGCCGGCAGCGGCTGCATGCGGACTTCTCGACCGTGCGCACGCGGGCAAGTACGGATCCGCGCGGTGCACTCTCCGAGCTGCAGCGCATGCTCGACCAGGCAATTGCAGCACTGCTCTCCGACGAGGACGCAGTGAGCGAGGAAGCCGCACTGCGCGCCCGGGGCGCAGGGGAGAATGTGCTCGCCAGCCTGCGCTCGCTGCGGGCAGCGATTCACACGATGCGGTTCCGCCGGGAGCCGGTCGGAGCTGCGGACGTGGACGCACTCGTGCGCCGGGCCGAGGCGCTGCTCGGCAGGTTGGCGCGCGCCACGCGCGCCCGCTCGCACGCTGCCGTACTGGTGCTGCTGCCGCTGCTCGTCTTCGGTGGCGGCAGCGCTCACGCGGCGCAGGAGTCTCGTTTTGCGGACGGCGTCGCCGCATTCGAGCGTGGGGAGTACGACGCAGCGCGCGCTGCCTTCGTCGAGCACCTCGCGCTGTATCCACAGGACGCGAGCGCGTGGTACGACCTGGGCAACACGGATTACCAGCGGGGTGCGCGGGGCGCCGCGGTGCACGCCTGGGGGCGCGCGCTCCGGCTCGAGCCGCGGGCGGACGACACCAGGCGCAACCTGCGCGTCGCGGGTGCAACGGACGTGCTCGACGCAGCCGTGCGTCCGCTGCCATTCACCGCCAGCGAGCTGATCGGCTGGGCCGGCATGTTGTGGTTGATCGGCGGATCGCTGCTTGCGCTCCGGATGTTCACGTCGGGGCGTGCAGCCCGCGTGAGCGGCGTCGCGGCAATCAGCGCAGTGGGGCTGAGTGCATGCGCACTGCTCGCTCTCGCCGGCCGGCGCCAGGCACCGGAGCAGGGCGTGGTCGTACGCGCGACCGCGCTGCGCGCCGCCCCCGGGCTGCATGCCGAGGCGCGTGCGGAGCTGGAGGAGAGCGCGCTCGTCCGGATCGTGGACAGCCGCGATGCCTGGCTGCACGTGCGCATTGACCGTGACGAGGGGTGGATCGAGCTGCGCGACGTCGGGTTGCTCGACTGAGGCAGGCTGCTTGCCCACTCACGGGAGGCAGCTACTTTCCCGCGACCCGTACCCGGATGCCGCATGCACGAGTTCCCGAACCTCACGGTTCTCGACCACCCGCTCATCCAGCACAAGCTCGCGATCCTGCGTGACCGCGACACGCCCAAGGCTGCATTTCGCGCGCTCGTCGACGAGATCGCGATGCTGATGGGCTACGAGGTGACCAAGAACCTGCCGCTCGAGGACGTCGACGTCGACACTCCGCTCGAGCGCATGACTGCCCGCATGGTCAGCGGCAAGAAGCTGACGCTCGTGCCGATTCTGCGCGCAGGGCTCGGCATGGTGGAAGGTCTGCTCCGGCTCATGCCGTCTGCGCGCGTCGGCCACATCGGTCTCTATCGCGAGCACGACACCCTGCAGCCGGTCGACTACTACTTCAAGATTCCGCCGGACGCACCCACCCGCGATTTCATCGTGCTCGATCCGATGCTCGCGACCGGCGGCTCGGCGGCCGCTGCCGTCGACTCGCTCAAGCGAAACGGTGCGGGAAGCGTCAGGCTGGTCTGCCTCGTCGCCGCGCCCGAGGGCGTGCGCCACATGCTGGAGCGGCATCCCGACGTGCATGTGTTCACGGCGGCCCTCGACCGCCAGCTCAACGAGCAGGGTTACATCCTGCCGGGCCTCGGCGATGCGGGAGACCGCCTGTTCGGCACGCGCTGATTTCCGTAGATTGCGTCGTGCCGTCCTGTCTCCCCGCCGGTTGATCGGCACTGCGGGGCAGGCAACGGATTGCCGGGCCCGTAGCTCAACGGTCAGAGCACACCGCTCATAACGGTAGGGTTCGGGGTTCGAATCCCCGCGGGCCCATTCGTCGTGCCCTTCCCGCAACCGATGACCCCATTGCCGGACGGCTCCGTGATTGCGCCCCTCGGCGCGGCGGAACAGATTGCCCGTCCACGAACGGGACCATTCACGCCTGGCGAAATCAGCTCATGAAGATCAATCACATCCTGGTCGCAACCGATCTGTCACCGGAGGCGATGAGCTGCATCCCGACCGTTGCGGACATGGCACGCGACGTCGGCGCGCGCATCACGCTGCTCCACGTCGTGGAATCCCTCGAGGCGATCCCCCACGGCTCGCCGCTCGCGCCGCCGCTCCGTATGTCCGGCGATCCGGACGAGGCGCAGCGGGCCCGGGCGCAGCTCGAGCAGCGCGCCGCTGCCTTTGGTGCCGACCTCGATGTGGCCCTCGAGCTCGTCGAGGGCGGCGATGCGGCGGAGGAGATCACCGTGTACGCGGGCCGGAATGAGGTGGACCTGATCGCCGTGACGACACACGGCCGGACCGGCTTCCGGCGGCTGGCCCTGGGAAGCGTGGCCGAGGCGGTGATCCGCCACTCCCGCGTTCCGGTGCTGGTCCTGCCGCTGCCGCGGGACTGAACCCGTTCAGGGCGGCTGGAGTCGATGACGGCAGCGCAAGCGACGATCCTGCTCGCCGAGGACGAGTACGCGGTGCGGGCCCTCTGCTCGCGCGTGCTTCAAGCGGCCGGTTACCACGTGATCGAGGCGGCTGACGGTGCGCAGGCGGTGGAGCTGGCGACGCGCCACGCGGCGCAGATCGACCTGGTCGTCACGGACGTGGTGATGCCCGGCATGAGCGGGCGGGAGGCCGCAGACGCGATCTGTGCGCTGCGCCCCGAAACGCGCGTGCTGTACATGTCCGGTTACACCGATGACGACATCCTGCGGCACGGCGTGCTGCGCGGGCTGGTGGCCTTTCTCCCCAAGCCATTCACGCCCGACGTCCTGCTGGCGCGCGTGCAGGAACTGCTCGACGCGTAGTCCGCTGGCCCCTCGCAGCATTGACATGGCACCGCGCGACCGCCAGCTTTCCGGCTTGTTTTCGGGGCGGCGACCGCCCGGAAATCGTTCTCCCGACTCCCGAAGAGACGTCTGATGTTCGGCACGCTGAAAGGCCGACTGCTCGTCATCCTCGGTGTGATGGCGCTGGCCGCCGTTGCGCTGTGGCAGAACGGCATCAAGCTCGGCCTCGACCTCCAGGGCGGTATGCACCTCGCACTCGAGGTGCAGGATCCGAACGGCACGCTGACCGCTCAGCAGCGCGCCGACTACACGGATCAGAACCTCGAAATCCTGCGCAACCGCATCGACCAGTTCGGCGTCACCGAGCCGAACATCCAGAAGATCGGCCAGGACCGCATCATCGTCGAGCTGCCCGGCATCACGGACGAGGAGCGCGCCAAGGACGTCATCCGTCAGCAGGCCTTCCTGGAGTGGAAGCTGGTGCTCGGATCCGATGCCCTGGTGAGCGCGCTGCCGCGGATGGACCGCGCGGTCGTGCAGGCGCTCGGCGAAGAGGGACTGCGCGCGCTCGACGAAGCGGCGGCCACGGACACGGCGGCCAGCGTCGGCGCACAGCAGGATGTTCGCGACCTGCTGTTCGGCCAGGTCGATTCGGCGGCAGGCACGCCTGGCACCGACACAACCGCCGCTGATACTGCCGCTGCCGCGCAGACGCCGCTCAGCAGCCTGATCCTGCAGGGCAGCGGCGACGGCGAGTTCGCCGTGGCCGAGGCCGACGTCCCACGGGTCAAGGAGCTGCTCGCGCTGCCCGGCGTGATGAACGCGCTGCCGCGCAACGCCGAGCTGCGCTGGGGCGCGGACCCGTACGGCGTCGAGGGGCAGGCGCTCTACCGGCCGCTGTACGTGCTGCAGACGCGACCGTTCCTCACCGGTGAGCGGCTGGAGGAGGCGATCGCCGGCCGTGACCCGATGACGGCCGAGACCATCGTGCAGTTCCAGCTGGACCGGCGTGGCGGCCGCATCTTCGAGGAAGTCACTTCCGAGAACCTCCAAAAGCGCATCGCCATCGTGCTGGACACGCTGGTGCACAGCGCACCGGTCGTGAACCAGCGGATCGGCGCGAACGGGCAGATCACACTCGGCCAGTCCCCGATGACCGAGGCGCAGGACCTCGCCCTGGTGCTCCGGGCCGGTGCGTTCGCGGCTCCGCTCGAGATCATCGAGCAGCGCCAGGTCGGCCCGTCGCTCGGCCGCGACTCCATCGACCAGGGGATCCTCGCCGGTATCATCGGGATCAGCCTGGTCGTGCTCATCATGGTCGGCTACTACCGGGTCGCGGGCATGCTTGCGGTCCTCGCGCTGAGCATTTATGTGCTGCTCGTCATGGGCGGGCTCGCCGGGATGAACGCGACCCTGACCGCACCCGGCATCGCGGGGCTCATCCTGTCCATCGGAATGGCGGTTGACGCGAACGTGCTGATCTTCGAGCGCATCCGTGAAGAGCTGGCGCTCGGGCGTACCACGCGCGTTGCGGTCGATGAGGGCTTCAAGCACGCAATGTCCGCGATCGTCGACTCCAACCTGACGACGCTGATCACTGCGCTCATCCTCTTCCAGGTGGGGACCGGTCCGGTACGCGGGTTTGCCGTCACGCTGTCGATCGGCATCATTGCGTCGTTCTTCACGGCAGTGTTCATCACGCGCACCTTCTTCCTGGTGTACCTGGATCGCAAGCGCGCGAGCGACGCGATCAGCATCTAGCAGGCGGCGACCATGCGGATTTTCGAAAAGGCGAGTTTCGACTTCATCGGCAAGCGCAGGACGCTCTTCGTCGTGAGCGCTGCCGTCCTGCTGGTGTTCGCGGCAACGGCGATCTACTTCCAGGTCGCGCGTGGCTCCTGGCTGAACTACTCGGTGGACTTCACGGGCGGTACGCTCGTGCAGGTCCGCATGACCGAGCAGACGAGCGTCGCCGAGCTGCGGCCCGTGATCGATCAGGCAGTGCCCGGCTCCGAGATCACGGCATTCGGTGAGGGGAGCGAGTTCCTGGTCCGCGCGCCGCAGGCCGATGGCGATGCGAGCGGGGGCTCCGAACAGATCATCGACGCATTGCAGGCGCAGTTCGGGGAGCAGGGCTACGAGATCGTGCGTACGGAGGCGGTGGGGGCAAAGGTCGGTGGCGAGCTCCAGACCCGGGCGCTGCTCGCGATCCTGCTTTCCTTCGCGACCACGCTGATCTACCTGGCGTTCCGCTTCGAGTGGCGCTTCGGCCTGGCAGCGATCATCGCGACCGCGCACGACGTGCTGTTCGCGATGGGCTTCATCTCCGTGCTGCAGCTCGACGTGGCGCTGCCCACGGTGGCGGCGCTGCTCACGATTCTCGGTTACTCGCTGAACGACACGATCGTCGTGTTCGATCGCGTGCGCGAGAACCTGCCCAGCGTGCGCCGCGAAGGCTTCGAGGCGGTGCTCAACCGCTCCATCAACGAGACGCTGCCACGCACCGTGCTGACCTCGCTGACGACGATCGTCACATTGCTTGCCCTTTTTCTGTTCGGCACCGGCTCGCTGCGCGACTTCGCGCTGATCATGATCGTCGGCGTGGTGATCGGCACGTACTCGTCGATCTTCATCGGTGCTGCCTCGCTGCTCGAGATCGAGAAGCGCTGGCCGGGCGAGCGCGGCGGCAAGCCTCGGGCGCGGGCGCGCGCCGGCGCGACCGCCTGAGGTCCGGAACGCTGCGGACACGGCCGTCCGGCGCTGCGCGCGTCGGACGGCCGTTTCGCTTTCCGGGGCAGCGGCGCTGCGGCACGGCCGGAGAATCCCATACCATACGCTCAATCAGGACGCAGGTCATAACCGATGTTCGACAGTCACTGCCATCTGACGGATGACCGCTTCGGCGGGGAAGTCGCCGATGTTCTGGACCGCGCACGCGCAGCCGGCGTGCGCGGCGTTGTCACGATTGCGGGGGGGCTCGACGATGCGCGGGCCGGGGCCGCGATTGCAGATGCACATGCGGATGTGTGGTGCACGGCCGGCGTGCATCCGCACGCTGCCGGTGAGCAGCAGGACGGCTGGGCCGAGGAGATGCGCGAGCTGCTCACGCATCCGCGCTGCGTCGCCATCGGTGAGGCGGGACTCGATTACTTCTACGAGAACTCGCCGCGCGCCGTGCAGCGTGCCGTGTTCGAGCGGCAGCTCGAGCTCGCGGCAGAGCTGAGCCGGCCGATCGTCGTCCACTCCCGGGAAGCGGAGGCGGACACGATGGCGATGATTCGCGGCGTGCCGGCAGCTCGCGGTGTGCTGCACTGCTTCGACGCCGGGCCCGCGCTGCTCGACGTGGCGCTCGAGGCCGGGTGGTACATCTCCTTCGCCGGCCTGGTCACCTTCCGCCGCTACGAGCGTGGCGACCTCGTGGCCATCGTCCCGGATGACCGGCTGCTGGTCGAGACCGACAGCCCGTACCTCGCACCGGTGCCGCACCGCGGCAAGCGGAACGAGCCGGCGTTCGTGGCCAGGGTCGTGGAGCGCGTCGCGGCATTCCGCGGCCAGGACGCGGCGGCCGTAGGTCAGCTGACGGAGCGGAACGCCCGGACGTTCTACGCCCTCGCGGGATGATGGGCAGCCCTGCAGCCGCCGCGCGAACGCGCTATCTTTCAACCTGCACGCGCGGCTTCGCCGCGGCGGTGTGCAGCACGTTCATTCTGTCGGACTCCTGAAGCTGAATGGCACGCCGGATCCTCGTCCTGCCGGATACGCTCGCCAACCAGATTGCCGCTGGCGAAGTCGTCGAGCGTCCCGCCTCGGTAGTGAAGGAACTGGTCGAGAACGCGCTGGATGCTGCGGCCACGCGCGTCGACGTGGTGGTCCGCAATGGCGGCAAGACCGAGATCCGGGTTGCGGACGACGGCTGCGGCATGAGTCGCGACGACGCGCTGCTCGCGCTCGATCGCCACGCAACCAGCAAGCTGCGAGCGCCGGAAGACCTCCGCGACGTCCGGACATTCGGGTTCCGCGGCGAGGCGCTGCCGTCGATCGCATCGGTGTCGCGCATGATGCTGGAAACTGCGGAGCCGGGCGGCGTCGGCACGCGGGTGCGGGTTTCCGCCGGTCGCATCCACGCGGTCGAGGATTGCGCGCGCCAGTCGGGCACGACCGTCACGGTGCGTAACCTGTTCTCCAACGTGCCCGCCCGTCAGAAGTTCATGCGCACCGCCGCTGCGGAAACGCGCGCGATCGCGGACGCCGTTGTCGTGCTCGCGCTCGCGAACCTGTCCACCGCGTTCCGGCTCGAGTCCAACGATCGTGTGCTGCTGGAGCTTCCCGCGGCGCCCGATCTGGTCTCCCGCGTGGCCGCGCTGTGGGGCGACCAGGCCGCGGGCCGCATGGTCGCAGCCGACCACGCGGTGGATGGTTACCAGGTTGCCGGTCTGGTCGAGCGGCCGGACGCTTCACTGAGCGGCCCGCGCCGCGTGCACCTGTTCGTCAACGGTCGACCGTTCCGCGACCGCGACATCGTGCGCGCCGCGGAGCGTGCGTATCGCACGACGGTCCCCTACGGTGCACGCCCTTCGCTCGTGCTCTACCTGCGCAGCGAGCCGGGACACGTCGACGTGAACGTGCATCCGGCCAAGCTGGAGGTGCGGTTCCAGGATCGGGCCGTCGTCGAGCAGCTCGTGGAGGACGCAATCCATGCGGCGCTCAACACCGCCGAAAGCTCGGCGACACTCGATCGAAGGCCTCCCGCGCCGCAGCTCCGGCGTGCTGCGCCCGCCGGACCGGCACCCGCCGCTGCTGGCGGCGGTGCGGAGGGACAGCTCGCCTTCTTCGTTGCAGCGGCCGAGCCCGGCGTGTGGACCGGCACCGATGGTGCACCGGACGCGGCAGACCCATCCGGCCCACAGACCGCGGAACCCGCACCGGACTTCAGCGGGACGTCCGTCGTGCCGGCGAGCCGCGGGAATCTCTGGCAGATTCACGAGACGTACATCCTGGCCGAGACACGCAGCGGGCTGCTCATCATCGACCAGCACTCCGCGCACGAGCGCGTGCTCTTCCAGGAGCTCATGGAGGGGTTCTCGTCCGGTGGCGGGGCGAGTCAGCGGCTGCTGTTCCCGCTGACGTTGCGACTCACGCCGGCGGAGTACAGTGTCGTGGAAGCGTCACAATCCCTGTTCGAGCGTGCAGGTTTCGAGATCGAGCCGTTCGGCGGACGGACGATGATCGTGCATGCGGCGCCGCACCCGCATCCCTGGTTCGACGCGGAGCGCTGCCTGCGCGAAATGATCGCGGAGCTCGCCGCCGGCAGTGAGCTGACGCGTGCGGCACGGAACCAGCACGAGCGGATCGCCATGACCTTCGCGTGCAAGGCCGCGATCAAGGCCGGGCAACCGCTCACCACGCGCGAGATGGAGCAGCTCTTCGATCGGCTGTTCGCGACCGATCTGCCCTACCACGACGTGCACGGGCGCCCCACGATCGTGCGTCTCTCGCTGCAGGAGCTGGAGCGGCGATTCGGCCGCCATGGCTGAGCACGACGCGCTCGCCATCCTCGGTCCGACCGCGAGCGGCAAGACCGCCGTCGCCGTCGAAGTCGCTCGGCGGATCGACGGCGAGGTCATCTCGATGGACTCCCGACAGGTGTACCGCGGGATGGACATCGGAACCGCCAAGCCCCTGCCCGCCGAGCGCGCCGGGATCCCGCACCACGGCTTCGACCTCGTCGATCCGGACCAGCGCTACAGTGCAGGTCGCTTCGCCCGCGACGCGTGGGTCTGGATCGACGCGATACGCGCCCGGGGGCGGGTGCCCGTGCTGGCCGGGGGTACCGGCTTCTTCCTGCGGGCGCTCACGCACCCCATGTTCGATGAGCCGGACGCCTCGGCGGCGGAACGCGAAACGATCAAGAGGGTGCTCGACCAGTTTTCGACCGAGCGTCTCGTGCGGTGGGCGGATACGCTGGATCCGGCGGGCGGCTGGGGGCAGGGACGTGGCGGCGGGCGCCAGCGCGCGGCGCGCGCCGTCGAGATCGCACTGCGGACGGGGCGCCCGCTCACGTGGTGGCAGAAGCAGGAGCCGCGCGGCCGCCGTCTCCGACCGCTGGTGTTCGTGCTCGAGCTGCCGCGCGACATCCTCTACGACCGGATCAACCGCCGGGTCGGGGGGATGATGGACAGTGGCCTGCTCGCGGAGGTCATCCGGCTGCGCGAACGCGGCTACACCGATGATGCCCCCGGCATGAACGCGACGGGGTACGTCGAGCTGCTGCGCCACCTCGAGGGCGAGGTGGACCTGGAGACCGCGACGGAACAGATCCGGGCGGCGACGCGACGCTATGCGCGCCGGCAGATCACGTGGCTGCGGCACCAGCTGCCTGCAGACGCTGTGCGCATTGATGCGAACGCGCCGGCGGCGCAGCTTGCCGAGATGATCGTCGTGCGCTGGCGCGAAAGGGAGGGGAAGTGAAGATCGGTATCAGCTGCTACCCGGTGTACGGCGGGTCGGGCGTCGTCGCTACGGAGCTCGGCATCGAGCTCGCGAAGCGCGGGCACGAGGTGCATTTCATCACCTACGCCCCGCCATTCCGGCTTTCGCACTTCGTGGAACGCATATTCTACCACGAGGTCGAGGTACCGCAGTACGCGCTCTTCGAGCATCCGCCCTACAACCTGGCATTGAGTGTCGCGATTCAGAACGTCGCCGCACAACACGGGCTCGACCTGCTGCATGCGCACTACGCGGTGCCGCACGCCACCTCGGCGTGGCTGGCAAAGGAGATGCTCGGCAACCGTTGCTTCCGCATCATCACCACGCTGCACGGCACCGACATCACGCTCGTCGGCCAGGACCCGTCCTACCATGCGATCACGCAGTTCTCGATTCGCAGGTCGGACGGCATCACGGCGGTGAGTGAGTACCTGAAGCGCGAGACCGTGCAGCACTTCGCCGTCGAGCCGGAGCGCATTCACGTGATCCCGAACTTCGTAGACCTGGCGCGCTACCGACGGGACGCGTACCCGTGCCATCGCGCAAAGCTTGCCGGCCCGGGGGAGAAGATCATCACGCACATCTCCAACTTCCGGGCGGTCAAGCGCGTGACCGACGCCGTGCGCGTGTTTGCCAGCGTTTCGCAACGCGTACCATCACGCCTGCTGCTGGTCGGCGACGGGCCGGAGCGCTCGCACGTGCAGCACCTGGCGGAGGAGCTGGGCGTCGCGGACCGTGTCACGTTCCTGGGCAAGCAGGCGTCGGTGGCGGAGCTGCTTTCCTGCTCCGACCTGTTCCTGCTGCCGAGTGAGCAGGAGGCTTTCGGGCTCGTTGCACTCGAGGCCATGGCGTGCGGTGTGCCCGTGATCGCGACGTGCGTGGGCGGGATCCCCGAGGTCGTGTCCGACGGAATCAGCGGGTTCCTGGCACCCGTGGGCGCGGTGGAAGCGATGGCGGAACGCGCGGTCACGGTGCTGCAGGACGATGCGGCCTGGCAGGCCATGAGCGCTGCGGCACGCAGGGATGCCGAGCGGTTCAGCGCGGATTCGATCGTGCCGATGTACGAGTCGTACTACGAGGAGGTACTCGCGCGGTGAGAAGCGAAGCAGAGGCCGGCGCAGTGCCGCACGTGCACGTCGATGACGACGCGCTGCACCTCATCGACCTCGCCCTGAACGAGGACCGGGGCACCGGCGACGTGACGACGAAGTGGACCGTGACCGCGCGCGCGCGCGCCGAGGCCCGCATCGTGGCGAAGGCGCGCGGCGTGATCGCCGGGCTGGAGGTCGCCCGCGCCGTGTTCGTCCGCATCGATCCGCGCGCGGAGCTCGCGCCGGCCGTGCGCGACGGCGACCGCGTCGCGCTCGGCGACGTCGTCTGCACGATCGAGGGGCCGGCCCGGGCGGTCCTGACCGGCGAGCGCGTCGCGCTCAACTTCCTGCAGCGCCTCTCGGGGATCGCGACCATGACGCGCGCGTACGTGGACGAGGTGCAGGGCACGGGTGCGCGTATCCTGGACACGCGCAAGACCACGCCCGGCTGGCGCACGCTCGAAAAGGCCGCCGTGCGCGCGGGTGGTGGAGCCAACCACCGCGCCGGCCTCTACGACATGGTGCTCCTCAAGGAGAATCACATCGCCATGGCCGGCGGCATCGCCGCCGCCCTCGACATGGTCGCGGATCAGAACCGCAAGGGTGTCCCCGTCGAGATCGAAGTGCGCAACCTCGACGAGCTGGAGCAGGCGTTCCACGCGGGCGCCGAGCGCGTCCTGCTCGACAACATGACACTCGACGAGATGCGCGCCGCCGTACAGCGCGCGCGCCGTGCGAAGCGGCCGCCACGCCTCGAGGCATCCGGCAACATGACCCTCGACCGCGTGCGTTCCGTCGCGGAAACCGGCGTCGACGACATCAGCGTCGGGGCGCTCACGCACTCCGCGGTAGCGCTCGACCTCTCCATGCAGGTGCACGCCCTCTGAGCGACGCCATCGTCCTCACCGAGTGGGAGGGCCGCAGTGTCGAGGCCTGGCGCAGCGCGTGGGGCATCCCCGCATTGCATGTGTTCGCGCGGGTGTCCTCCACCAACGACGTGTTGCGCGCGGAAGCGACGCGTGACGCGCCGGGCGGCACCACCGCGATCGCCGAGTTGCAGACTGCCGGGCGTGGACAGCACGGGCGCCAGTGGGAGGGCCGGCAGGGGCAGTCGCTGCTCATGTCCGTGCTGCTGCGCCTCCGTGTCGCGCCCGCGCCCGGGACGGCGCCAATCCGCGTCGGGCTCGCTGCGGCGGCCGCAATCGAGGCGGTGAGCGACGTCCGCGTGCAGCTCAAGTGGCCCAACGACCTCGTGGTCGCCGGGCGCAAGCTCGGCGGCGTACTCTGTGAGGCAAGCACCACTGGCAGCAGCACGTGCATCGTCGCCGGCATCGGCATCAATGTCGCGCAGCGCGAGCGCGACTTCTCGAGCGGTGTCCGCGCAACCGCGACATCACTCTGGCTGGCGGGCCGCGAGCGCGTGCGCCGCAGCACACTCGCCGGTGCGATCCTGGAGCGCCTGCTGCCGCAGATGGACAGCATCGCTGAGTTACTCGATAGTCACGAGCTCGAGAGTTTCGCCGCGCGCGACGCACTCTCCGGACAGACGATCGAGATCGACGACAGACCGGCTGGCACCGCAGCGGGCCTGGCACCCGACGGAGAGCTGCGCGTGCATTCCGACGCAGGAATCGCTACCGTGCACACGGGACGCGTGCGCATCGCGGGCGCACGCTCTGTCGCTCACGAAAGGGCGCCATGATCCTGACCTTCGATGTCGGTAACACCGAGACGGTGCTCGGGCTCTTCGACGAGGATACCCTCGCCGATCACTGGCGCATTGCGACGCACGCGGAGCGCACCGTCGACGAGCTCGGCCTGCTCGTCCGCAACCTGATCCGCGAGTCCGGTTTCCCGGCCGACGCCGTCAGCGGCGCCGCCATCGCCTCCGTCGTGCCGCCCATGACACCGCGCCTGCAGGAGATGTGTGAGCGCCATCTCGGCGCACCGCCCGTCGTCGTGGACGCCCGTACAAGCCTCCCGATCCGGCTCGACGTCGAGGAGCCCCTGTCGGTCGGTGCGGACCGCATCGCCAATACCCTCGCCGCCGCACGCCTCTACAGGCGCGACACCATTGCCGTCGACCTGGGCACCGCCACCACCTTCGACTGCATCACCGCAGATGGCGTCTTTGCCGGCGGCGTGATTGCCCCGGGCGTTACCACCGGCGCCGAGACCCTCGTCCGGCGGACCGCACGGCTCCCGCGCATCGAGCTCGAGGCGGAGCCCGCTGCCGTCATCGGCCGGCGCACCGAGACGGCGCTGCAAAGCGGCATCTTCTACGGCGCCGTCGATTCGATCGACGGCATCGTCCGCCGCATCCGCGAGGAGTGGCGACGCCCCGACGCCCTCGTCGTGGCGACCGGCGGGCTCGCACCCATGCTCGGACCTCACTGCCGGACCGTCGACCGCATCGAGCCCTACCTGACCCTCTTCGGGCTCCACTTCGCGTGGCGTCACGTGACCGAGGCTCGGCGGCCCCGCCCTGTCCGGCGCGGGCGCCGGCGCTGACAGGGCGTCCCGCGCGGCTCGAGGGCCATGCCGGCAGGGCAGGATCGCTCCCCGGCGGGACAGTCTCTGCCGCCGCCTTGCCAGCCCGGCAGACTCGGTCTGCCACACCGACAAATCCAGGCGGTACAGGGTTGGCACCGGGCCGGGCCGCGCGCAGCGGGCGTGCTTGACAGGGTCGAGCGGCCCGCTACCTTTGCGCCCGCGTGTTAGCACTCACCGAGTGCGAGTGCTAACGAGCAACCCAGGAACAACCCAGGAGGAGGAAGCAGCATGGCCACTGCAGCTGCGACGCAGATCCAGCCGCTGGCGGACCGCGTGGTCGTCAAGGCGCTGGAGGAGACCGAGCAGATGCGCGGCGGTCTCTACATCCCGGACACCGCGAAGGAGAAGCCCCAGCAGGGCGAGGTGGTGGCGGTCGGCCCCGGCAAGGTGGGCGACGACGGCAAGCGGATCGATCCGGAAGTGAAGGTCGGCGACAGGGTGCTGTACGGGAAGTACAGCGGCACAGAGGTGACGGTCGGGGACGAGCAGTACCTGATCCTGCGCGAGTCGGACGTACTCGCGGTCATCAAGTAACCGCGACTACAAAGAGAGACGGAGGGAAGCAGCCATGGCTGCCAAGGAACTGCAGTTCGATACGGATGCGCGTGCAGCGCTGAAGCGCGGCGTCGATCAGCTGGCGCAGGCGGTGAAGGTCACGCTGGGGCCGAAGGGCCGCAACGTGGTGATCGATCGGAAGTTCGGTGCACCGACGGTGACCAAGGACGGGGTCACGGTCGCCAAGGAAGTCGAGCTTTCGGACCCGATCGAGAACATGGGCGCCCAGATGGTCAAGGAAGTTGCGACCAAGACGAGCGACCTGGCGGGTGACGGCACGACGACGGCGACGGTGCTGGCGCAGGCGATCTTCCGCGAGGGGCTGAAGAACGTGACGGCCGGCGCGAACCCGATGGCGATCAAGCGCGGCATCGACAAGGCGGTCGAGACGGTGGTCGCCGAGCTGAAGGCGCTGTCGACGCCGACCAAGGGCAAGAAGGAGATTGCGCAGGTCGGCACGATCTCGGCGAACAACGACGAGGAGATCGGCAACCTGATCTCCGACGCGATGGAGAAGGTCGGCAAGGACGGCGTGATCACGGTCGAGGAGGCGCGCGGCCTGGAGACCACGCTGGAGACGGTCGAGGGGATGCAGTTCGACCGCGGCTACCTGTCGCCGTACTTCGTGACGGATCCGGAGCGGATGGAGGCCGTGCTCGAGGATGCGATCGTGCTGATCCACGACAAGAAGATCAGCTCGATGAAGGACCTGCTCCCGGTGCTGGAGAAGGTTGCGCAGATGGGCAAGCCGCTGCTGATCATCGCCGAGGACGTCGAGGGCGAGGCGCTCGCCACGCTGGTGGTGAACAAGCTGCGCGGCACGCTGCGCGTGTGCGCGGTCAAGGCGCCGGGCTTCGGTGATCGCCGCAAGGCCATGCTGCAGGACATCGCGATCCTGACGGGCGGCCAGGTGATCAGCGAGGAGGTCGGCTTCAAGCTCGAGAACGCCACGCTGAACGACCTGGGCAAGGCGAAGCGGATCGTCGTCGACAAGGACAACACGACGGTGGTCGACGGTGCCGGCTCGGCGGACCAGATCAAGGGTCGCATCGAGGAGATCCGCGTCGCGATCGACAAGTCGACGTCGGACTACGACCGCGAGAAGCTGCAGGAGCGCCTGGCCAAGCTGGCGGGCGGTGTTGCGGTGATCAACGTCGGCGCCGCGACGGAGACGGAGATGAAGGAGAAGAAGGCGCGTGTCGAGGATGCGCTGCACGCCACGCGTGCGGCCGTCGAGGAGGGCATCGTCCCGGGCGGCGGCGTCGCACTGCTCCGTGTCCAGCCGAAGCTCGACAACCTGAAGATCGAGGACGAGGACGAGCAGATCGGCGTGAGCATCATCCGTCGCGCGCTCGAGGAGCCGATCCGTCAGATCGCCGAGAACGCGGGCGCCGAGGGTTCGATCATCGTGGACAAGGTCCGCAATGAGAAGAACGCCAACTTCGGCTACAACGCGCGTACGGAGAAGTACGAGGACCTGGTCGAGGCCGGCGTCATCGACCCGACCAAGGTCACGCGTACCGCGCTGCAGAACGCCGCGTCCATCGCCTCGCTGCTGCTCACGACCGAGTGTGTGGTCGTCGAGAAGCCCGAGGAGGAGAAGGCCGCGCCGGCCATGCCGGGCGGCGGCATGGGCGGGATGTACTAGGGCTCGGCTTAGCGGCCGAGTCGGAAAGCCCGGGGCGCGGATGCGTTCCGGGCTTTTCATTTTTTTGGGGAGGGCGGGCCCGGGGCCCAGGGCCGGGGCCTGGGCCGGGGTATTGTCTTTCCAGGTTCATGGAACACGAATTCTCACGCAGAGACGCGGGGGAGCAGAGACGCAGGACGTCCGCTTCATCGCCGGTTTTGTGTTCGTGGTCATGTCACGTCCGTGTCAGTACCTGCCGCATCCACGCCGCGTGTCTGCACGTCTGCGCCTCCGCTCCTCTGCGGCTCTGCGTGAAAAGAGGCAGCCCGGACATCCAGGCTCTGCGTGAAGCAAGGCAGCCCAGGCATCCAGGGCCCTGCGTGAAACGAGGCAGCCCCGGCAGGCGTGCGCTCTTGCCACCGGATTCCGCGCTTCCTATTTTTCAACGATGATGGCACTCACGCAGATGACGACCCGCACGACGACGACGCGCGCTGACCGGAGGGGTGCGGCGCGGTAGTTCCGTGCGCGGTGCGGACGGATGCGGCCCCTCCGGAGTAGCGGAGCGGGCCTTTTTTTGTTGCGAACATTTCTCGAGTCGACGGATCGATGATCAAGGTCACACTGCCGGACGGCAAGGAGATCGAGCTGGTGGATGGCGCCACGCCGCGCGATGTGGCGGAGCGGATCGGCTCCCGGCTGGCCAAGGCTGCAGTTGCGGCGAAGGTGAACGGCGGCGTCGTGGAGCTGTCGCGCCCGATCGAGCAGGACGCGCGCATCGAGATCCTGACGAACCGCTCGCCGGAAGCGCTGGACGTGCTGCGCCATTCCGCGGCGCATGTGCTCGCGACGGCGGTGCGTCGTGTGCGGCCGGGTGCAGGCATCGGATTCGGCCCGGCCATCGACGACGGCTTCTACTACGACTTCGAGGTCGACCGTCCCTTCACGCCGGAGGAGCTGGAAGCGATCGAGCGCGAAATGCACGAGGTCGCGCGTGCGGGCGACCCGTTCGAGCGGCGCGTCGTTTCGCGGCAGGAAGCGCGCGAGCTGTTCGCGGATGATCCGCTGAAGCTCGAGCGGCTCGAGGAGCTGGGCGACGACGAGGTGATCACCGTATACCGCAACGGCCCATTCCTCGACCTGTGCCGCGGACCTCATGTGCCGGACACCTCGCTGGTGCAGCACTTCAAGCTGATGAACACCGCCGGCGCGTACTGGCGCGGTGACGTGAGCCGCCAGATGCTGCAGCGCATCTACGGCACCGCCTGGTTCAGCGAAAAGGACCTGCAGCAGTACCTGCACCGGCTGGAGGAGGCGAAGCGCCGCGACCATCGCAAGCTCGGCCGTGAGCTCGACCTGTTCTGGTTCCACCCGTCCGCCCCGGGTTCGGCGTTCTGGAGCGACCGTGGCACCACGATCTTCCGTCTGCTCGGCGAGTGGATGCTCGAGACCCTCGCGAAGAACGGCTACCAGCAGGTCAAGACGCCGCTGCTCTACAACAAGTCGCTCTGGCAGGTGTCCGGGCACTGGGGCAAGTACCGCGAGAACATGTTCCTCGTGCTCGACAATGAGACCGGCGAGCACGACTTCTCGCTCAAGCCGATGAACTGTCCGTCGCACCACCTGATGTTCGCCTCGAAGCGACGCAGCTACCGCGAGCTGCCGGTGCGCTACGCGACGCAGGACGTGCTGCATCGCAATGAAGTGAGCGGCGCGCTGTCCGGCCTCACCCGCGTGCGGCAGTTCCAGCAGGACGACGCGCACATCTACCTGATGGAGTCGCAGATCGTCGACGAGGTCCGTCGCCTGGTGGGGATGGTCGACTACTTCTACAACGCGCTGGGCCTGCGCTACCGCGCCAAGTTCGCGACCCGTCCCGAGCAGCGGGTCGGCGACGACGCGCTCTGGGACCGCGCCGAAGCGGGCCTGCGCGGCGCCCTCGAGGCGATCGGTCTCGACTATGAGCTGAAGGAGGGCGACGGCGCGTTCTACGGTCCGAAGATCGATTTCGACGTCGAGGACGCGATCGGCCGAAGCTGGCAGCTCGGAACCATCCAGCTCGACTACCAGAACCCCGAGCTGTTCGACCTGTCGTACGTGGGCGAGGACAACACGGACCACCGGCCGGTCATCATTCACCGCGCGATCTTCGGCTCGTTCGAGCGCTTCATCGCGATCCTGACCGAGCACTTCGCCGGCGCGTTCCCCCTCTGGTTCGCGCCCGAACAGGTCCGCGTGATCGCGATCACCGACGAGGTCATGGACAGCGCGCGCCAGCTGGTCGCCGAGCTGACCGAGGCCGGCCTGCGCGCGCACCTCGATGAGCGCGCCGAAACGCTGAACTACAAGATCCGCGAGGCCGAGACCATGAAGGTCCCCTACATGGCCGTCCTCGGGGCCCGCGAGGCCGCCGCCGGCACCGTTGCCGTCCGCGCCCGCGGCGCAGGCAAAAAGCAGGAGATCGTGGCGCGCCCCGAGTTCATCGGGCGGCTCCAGGCTGAAGTGGCATCGAAGGCGCTGCCGGCGCAGGGCTGAGCGAAGGGCGGGGCCGTAGGGACCGTCGGGGCCGTCAGGGCCGTCAGGGTACTGCGGGGAGAGTTCACCACCCGCAGTTCAACCCACCAGCCGCCGCGCAGAAGCGGCAGCACCACTCGCACGTGCGCGGGCGCGGGCGCCTGCGCGCCTACCGTGCCCCAGCCGTTCGCAGTGTACACGTCGTGCAAAAGCCCCGGCACCACTCGCACGTGCCCGAATCAGTTCCCGCAGTTGAGAAAGCCGTTGACGCGCCCCGCTGCCCCCGCTAGCTTCCACCCCGGACAATCAGCCAAGCGGGAGAGCGGGTGCTCTCTCCACCCTTCGGTCCGCCGCTGGCGGCACCGCCGGGTTCGGAACCAGCCGAGGGTCGGAGACCGATCTCCGTGCCCGTGGTGACCCCGGACCCGTTTTTCGACAACGGGTCCGTTTTGTTTTTCTGAGGAGGTTCCCCATATCGACGGAGCGTAGAGTCCGCGTCAACCGGCAGATCCGTATCAGCCCTGTCCGCGTCATCGGCTCGGACGGTGAGCAGCTCGGGATTCTGCCGGTGGAGGAGGCCCTGGCGGCAGCAGAGCAGGAGGGTCTCGACCTCGTGGAAGTCGCACCGACGGCACGCCCGCCGGTGGTGCGCATCATGGACTACGGCAAGTTCAAGTACGAGGAGGCGCGGCAGGCTCGGGCGGCGCGCAAGAAGCAGCACCAGATCCAGATCAAGGAAGTCAAGATGCGGCCGGGCATCGAGCCGCACGACTTCGAGTTCAAGATCCGGCAC
>DASTYK010000066.1 GCA_035764935.1 Longimicrobiales bacterium
GGCCCGGGCCTGGACCCGGGCCGCTGAACGTCCTCGCCACCCGCTCAATCCGTCACCGGTTCCCCGACGCCGCGGATCCACCGGTCCATCCACTGCTTCTGCCGCAGCGCTGTCTCGAGCTGCAGACCCGGTTCGCTGGGACCGTGCCCGGTGCGCGGCAGCCACACCAGCTCGGTCGGCACGCCGAGCGCGCGCAGGGAGCGGAAGAAGATCTGTGCCTGGTTCGGCGGCACGCGCGCATCGTTGCGACCATGGATCATGAGCGTCGGCGTGCTCACGTTGCGGACGTGCGCGAGCGGTGAGGACTCCTGGTACTCCTCCCAGCGCCCGTCGTCGAACGGGTGTCCGCCGAAATAGCCTTCGAACACCTGGATGATGTCCTGCGTCCCCCACATGGCGATCGGCTCGGTAATGCCGGCACCGTTCACCGCGGCCTTGAACCGGTCGGTCTGCGTGACGGTCCACGCGGTCATGTAGCCGCCGTAACTCCAGCCCATCACGCCCAGCGAGTCCGGATGTGCGATGCCGCGCTCGATGAGCGCGTCGACGCCGGTCATGATGTCCTGGAAATCGAGGCCGCCCCAGTCCTCGATCACGGCACGCTGTCCCTCGTCGCCGTAGCCGGAGGAACCGCGCGGGTTCGGCATCAGCATCGCGTACCCGTCCGCGGCGTACCACTGCGCGTTGTTGCCGTAGCCGTTCGCCTGGAAGTTCTGCATGTACGCGCCGGCCGGTCCCCCGTGGATCTTCACGACGAGCGGCACGCGCGCGCCCTCGCGGTAGTTCGCGGGGTACACGAGCACGCCCTCCACCGGCCTGCCGTCCGTGCTCTGCCACTCCACGACCTCGGTGCGGCCGACCGCGTAGCTCCTCATCTCCTGGTTGTGCGACGTCAGCGCCACGGCCTGCGCCGGCCGGGGCGGGATGCTGCGCGTCGCGAGAACCGCGCTGTACAGCTCGGCCGGCTCCGTCGGCGTTTCCCGGGTGTATGCGATGCGGCTACGATCTGCGGAGAACGAGAAGTTGCCGTATACGCCGTCCTCCGGGGTGACGCGCACCACGCTGCTGCCGTCCGGCTGCATCCACCAGAGCCCGCTCGTGGTGCCCCGCGCCGCGGTGAACCAGACCCCGTTCGCGGCCGGCACGACGGCGCCCGGGTCGAGGTCACCCGGCGTGACGTCCTGCGTACTGCCGTCGGCGACATTCACGCGGAAGAGCCGGCTCTGCCCGACGCGGTAGCCGTTCTCCTGGTGCCCCTGGACGTACAGCGACCTGCCATCCTCGGCCCATACGGGGCTGCCGTCCGGCCCCTCGTTCTCCGTGAGACGGCGCGGCTCGCTGGTGCTGTCCGCCGGCGAGACCAGGTAGACGTCGCTCTGCCAGGAGAACGCGAGGTTGGGCGAGGGTGCTGCGGCAACGGCGATCCGCGCGCCGTCGGGACTCCACGCGAGCGACTGCACCGTGAACACCCTGGGATCGTCACCGCCGGTCACCCGACGCGCCTTCTTCGATGCGACGTCGAGCACCCACAGGTGCGTGTGCTGCTCCGGCCCGTCCTCGATCTCGACGTCCCTGCCCGTCTTCTTCGCGTCCTTCTGCTCCTCCGTCTCCTCCTCGCGTGCCGTGAAGGCGATCGTGCGCCCGTCCGGTGCCCACTCGAACGCGTTGATCGCGGTCGGATGGCGGTACAGCAGCTCGCTCTCGCCGCCGAACGGCGACATCAGGTACAGCGCAGCCCGCGATTCGGCGCCCTCCCCGCGAACCGATGTGAACGCGAAGGCGGAGCCGTCCGGGCGCCAGCGCGGGCGTGAATCGCTCTTCGCGTTCGTTGTCATGCGCATGGGCAGGCCGCCCTGTGTCCGCACGAGCCAGATGTCGGTGTCCGCCTCGTTCTCCTCGAGGTCCACCGAACGAAGCGCATAGAGGGCCATCGTGCCGTCGGGCGACAGCTGCGCGTCACTGATCGCCTCGTAGCGGAACAGGTCCTCCACGGTGGGACCGGATTGCTGCTGCGCAGATGCGGGGAGCGCCACGCACAACAGCGCGGCAGCGAAAAGGGCGCGTGACATCGACGTTCTCCGGGGCTGTTCGTGGATGGGCTGCTGGAGAGGTAGGCGCCCCGGAGAGTCGGGTCAAGTCGTCAGCGCGGCACCGCCAGATCGACGGGACCGGCCGGCACTTCGACACTCCTGCCCTCCGGCCGCAGTACTGCGGCGAGCCAGTACCGGCCGTCGGGCAGCGTGGTACCGAGGATTGCCGCCGCATCCGTCTGCACGGTCGCCTGCCGGCTCGCTCCCGGTGCCAGGCTCCATTCGACCAGCGCCATGGTGCACCCCACGTGCTCGGCCTGGTCCCACGCGAGCTCGGTCCTGGCCTCGTCTCGATAGACGCGCAGCAGGACCACGCATCCGTCCGGGAACGTGAGGTCGATCGTGCGGGAACTCCGGTTCGTGGCCGTCACCGTGGTACGCAGCTGAACCGGGAACGACTCCATCACTGCCGTGTCAGCGCTGTACTCCACACCGTCCGCTCGCACGAGCAGCGCCGCGTCTGCCGGCTCCTGCGGATCGCCGCTGCTCGTGCAGCCGACCAGCAGCGAAAGCACCAGGCCCGGGAGCATCCGTGTCTGCATCCATGTCTCCAGTCGAGTGGCCGCCTGCATCTGAGACGCACGAGTCCTGCCGTCCCCAACGTGCGCGCGGGGGCGCTGCATGCGAGATTGCCGCATGCGAATCATTGCCGGCCGCTGGGCAGGCCGCTCCCTCGTTTCGCCGGGTGGCCGCGTGCGGCCAACGGCGGAAGCAGTACGCGACGCTGCGATGTCGCTCGTCGCAGACGATCTCCGCGGTGCCCGCGTGCTCGACCTCTTTGCTGGCACGGGCGCGATGGGGCTGGAGGCGATCTCACGCGGCGCCCGGAGCTGCGACTTCGTCGAGAACGGCAGCGGCGCGATCCATTCGCTCAAGGCGAACGTCGCGGCACTGCACGCCCGTGAGCGCAGCCGCATCTTCCTGCGTGATGCGATCCCCTTCATCGAGCGCCTGCCCGCGCATGCGTACGACCTGGCCTTCGCGGATCCGCCGTACGGCTCGCGCAAGCTCGATCGCGTGCTGCAGAGGTGGCTGGAGGTCCCCTTCAGTCGCGTGCTGGTCCTGGAACATGCACCCGATCACGCGCTGCCGGCGCGCGGCACGAGCCGCCGCATCGGCGATAACGATACGATGATAACGGTGTTCCGCGCGCGGCCCGCGAACAGGCCTGCGCGAGAGCGGCCCGGTGCGACCCGCGCTTCGCGAGGTGAAGCCGGCGACGGGGCGTCGCAGAAGCCATGAGCAGCCCGGACGTGATCGTGATCGGTGCCGGCGCCGCCGGCACCATGGCTGCCATCTTCGCCGCACGCGCCGGCGCGAAGGTGCTGCTGCTCGAACGGACGCGCGACGGCGGGCGCAAGATCCTGATCAGCGGAGGCGGGCGATGCAACATCCTGCCTTCACGCATGACACCGTCGCAGTACGTGACGGCGTCTTCGCAGAACACGCTGCGCCGGATGCTGCTGTCATGGCCGCTCCCGGAGCAGCGTGCGTTCTTCGAAGCCGAGCTCGGCATGCCGCTGGACCTGGAGCCGGAGACCGGCAAGCTGTTTCCGCGCAGCAACCGCGCCCGCGATGTGCGCGACACACTTGTCGGCGCTGCCCGCCGCGCCGGTGCACGCATGCACTTCGACGCGCGCGTGCGCGACGTGGTGCGCGGCGGCGATCACTGGCGCGTCAGCGTGGACGACGACAACCCGCTGCACGCGCAGGCCGTGATCATCGCGACCGGCGGCCTCTCGGTCCCGGCCACCGGCAGCGACGGCTTCGGACTGAAGCTTGCGCGCCGGCTGGGACACACGGTGCATGACACCTACCCCGCCCTGACACCTCTCACTGCGACGCCGCCCCCGCATGCACACCTCGCCGGTGTCTCACTCACCGTGCAGCTCACGGCTCCGCTCGCCAGGGGCCGGGCAACCGCAGCCGGAGGCTTTCTCTTCACCCACCGCGGTTACAGCGGGCCCGCCGTGCTCGACATCTCGCATCACGCCGTCCGGGCGCGCGCGGAACAGCGCGAGCAGCGCATCCTCGTCCGGTGGACGGAGCACGACCACGGTGCGTGGGACGCGCTGCTGCGGGACGCACACGCCGGCACCGTCGGCTCGCTGCTGCGCCGTCATCTGCCGACCCGGCTTGCGGACACACTCGTCGCCGAAAGCGGCGTGCCTGATGAGCGCCCGCTCGCCACACTGCGCCGCGACGAGCGCAGGACACTCGTCGGACTGCTCACCGAGTACGCTCTGCCCTGGACAGGGGACGAGGGTTACAAGAAGGCGGAGGTGACCGGCGGCGGCGTCGCACTCGGGGAGGTGGACCCGCGCACCCTCGAGAGCCGGCTGCACCCCGGACTCTTCTGGTGCGGTGAGGTGCTCGATGCGTTCGGCCCCATTGGCGGCTACAATTTCCTCTGGGGCTGGGCAACCGGAAGGGCTGCCGGAGTCGGTGCGGCTGCCCGCGCAATACAGACCGCGGAGACGGGACACAGATGAACGAGACGGGCAGCACGGAAACACCACAGCGGCAATCAGCGGGACCAGGGTTCTCCGTCATCCTCATCATCGTCGGTGCGGGATTCGTGCTCCTCGGCCTCGCCTGGGCGTGGGAGTTCATCAAGACGCTCACGGCCGGGACACTGGACAGCTTCGAGGAATGGCGCGGGGGGGCCTACGCCGTGACGTACGTCGCCGCCGGCATCGGCATGGTGCTGCATGCCCGCTGGGCCCCGTGGGCGGTCGGCGCGTGGAGCGCCCTGACCGTCTCGCAGTTCGTCTATCCCGCCGCCCCGCGGGAGCAGGTCCCCCTCTACGCGCAGATTGCAGTTGCCCTGATCGTCCTGTTCTGGACCGCCGGCCTCACCTTCTACGTGCGTCGCCGCACGCGCGCCCTGCACCACAACCGCGACAACTGATCACATTTCCCTGATTTCCCGGTGCCGGGGACTGCAACTTTCTGCCGTGTTCGTACGTCTCAGGAGGTAGTGAAACACGAGACCATCGAGACGCGTACGGTAGATCATGATGAACATGGATCCTCTCTTCGGCTTCCTGGCAGCGTGGTTGGCGCTCGGCCTGCTCAACACCGGTTATGCACTTGCATCCGGTCGTCGTGAGCGCGGCTGGCTGACGGTCGCACTGACGGCCGGTCCGCTGGCGACGTCCCTGCTGCTGGTTCTTTCGCGCGGCGCCCAGCGCGCCCGCTGACGCCACCTCCGCGCTGTGATCCGCCGCCGACGGCGGTCCGGCGCGGAGGTGCGTTCTTCCTGCCGTGTCATCATCATCAACTCGTCGAAGTCGACCTCACAGCTCCGGCCCGGCCTGAGGCTGAACCCTCCACGACGCTGCCTCCCCGATCTGCCGCTGCCAGGCACAGCGTTACGGATGTTCGGCGGACTCGCATCCGGACCAGTGCGTCGCGCAGTGATTGATCCTGCCCCATGTTACCATGGCGGACTCAGCCATACTCGCGATCACGTGCTTTCTGTGGTCGAACCCCTGTTGACTGGTGGCAATGACGAAGAATCCCTCTGCTGACCCGGATGCCGCTGCGTTCGACGCTTTCCTCTTCGGCATGCGCGTCGTCCTGCACGCCTTCGAACTGGATCCGCCGGCTACGGAGTTCGAGCGACCATGGGCGCTGCTGCGCGAGGTTGCGGACGGTCATACCACGCTCATGAATCCGGGAGACACGGCCGTGCGGTTCCCCGGCCTGGGCGCCCTCCTGCATGAGACCACGCGCGACCGGATCGCGCAGGACCGCGACATGGCGACGCGTATTCTGCGCGGGCTGGGTGGTGCGTTCGACGAGCATACGATCCCGGATGAAGACCCCGGCAACGCGTGAGCTGTTCGCGGTCGCCGCACCCGGGCTCGAGGCGATCGTCGCAGCCGAGCTGCGCACTCTGGGTATCGAAGGCCGGGTCGAGCAGGGCGGCGTCGCGTGGAGCGGTGATGACGCGTCGCTTTCGCGGGCCGTGCTGCACCTGCGGACCGCGAGCCGGGTGCTGGTCCGTGTCGCACGGTTCCGCGCGCGCGGTTTCCCCGAGCTGGAGCGTCACGCCGGGCGCGTAGACTGGTCCGGCTTCGTCGCGCGCAGCGATGCGGTCGCCCTGCGCGTGACCTCGCGCAAGTCTCGGCTCTACCATGAAGGCGCGATTGCGGAGCGACTGCTGCGTGTCATGGGCGCGGCTGCTGTGCCGGTCGACGAGGAGGACGCGTCGGCGCATGTACAGCAGTTCGTCGTGCGTTTCCTGCGCGACGAGTGCGTCATCAGCGCGGACGCCGCCGGCCCGCTGCACCGCCGCGGCTACCGCCAGCAGGTTGGCAAGGCGCCACTGCGGGAAACCCTCGCCGCGGCGATGCTGCATGCGATCGGCTGCACGGACGTTCCGCTGCTCGATCCGATGTGCGGGTCCGGCACAATCGTCATCGAGGCAGCGCTGCTCGCCCGTCGCATTCCGCCGGCACTCGCGAACGACGGGCAGCGGCCGCGTGCGAGCCGCATGCTGCGCTGGTCGGATTTCGACCACGCCGCCTGGGACGCCGCCGTAGCAGATGCCCGTCGTGCAATGCTCGCACACGTGCCTGTGCCGGTCATCGGATCGGACCGCGATGCCGGTGCGATCGCGGCCGCGCGTGCGAACGCGGAGCGCGCGGGCGTGCAGGACGACATCGCGTTCGAGCAGCGCGCAATCAGCGATGCACGCGTGCCGGAGGGCGTGGGTGCGCTCGTCACCAACCCACCGTACGGCGTGCGCGTTGGCGATACGGGTGAATTGCGCGATCTGTATGCGGCGCTCGGGAACCTGGCCAGGCGTCGGTTGCCGGGGTGGCAGGTGGCAGTTCTGTGCGCCGATCGCCGCCTCTGTGCACAGATGCGCCTGCCACTGCAGCCGGCGTTTGCGACGCGCAACGGCGGACTGGCCGTCGAACTGATGCAGGGGCGGGTCCCTGCGAGCAGCAGCCGGGAGCCACCATTGGAATAGAGCGTGCCGCCGGCCGCATGCGTTGTTTGCCCCGTCCCGCGGTGCGCGCTACTCTCCGAACGTGTGGCCTTCCGCTGTTGCAGCCACATTTCGTTCCAGCACGCGAGTACCGTACTGGCGGGGGATCATGAACCGGTCGGCTGGCGCGGCATGAGTGACGCCCGGTCACATCCGATGGAGCGCGTGGAGCGGGACGCCTGGATCACCAGGCTCGAGTTCCACCGACGTCTCGAAGAATGGTACCGGCTCAGCCGGGCGCCGCTGGTCGGTGATCCCGGCGTGCCGGGGATGACAGGCTGGGTATTCGTGCGTGACGGACACATGCTCGCCAAGCTGCATGCGGATACGACCCGGGCCGGCGTTGCAGCATACCTCGAGCTGCTGCGCTCACAGCGGGGGGAGCTTACCTGGCACGTGGTCGAGAGCGCCCGGCGCCAGCCCACCAAGATCGCCTTCGGCGCCGACCGCCGGATCGTTCCCGGGTTCTACCTGTACCTGTACACGCTGGGCGCGTAGACGGGGCAAGCGGTCAGAGTTAGCTTGTGCCGATGCTGCACCGGTGCGATAGACGGACCCCATGCGCGTGAAGCTGGCACTGCTCGCGGATTATGCGAACGTCACCGCCGAGGGGAAGCTGAACATCCTCGGCGTTTTCGACCGCATCAACGTCAGTGCGCTGCCGGCCGTTCACCCGCAGATGCATCTCGTGCTGCGGTTCGAGGCTCACCCGATGGAGCGCGACCGCGTGCACAACGTCGAGATCCGGCTGCACGACCCGGACGGCAAGACGGTTTTCGAGGTGAAGGGCGACGTCGTGCCCCACGGCAATGGTGAGCGGGCGACGGCGTCGAACCAGATCCTGACGTTGAACAACCTGCAGCTCACGAAATCGGGCGGCTACACCTTTGCCGTCTTCGTGAACGACGACCTGAAATCGGAGCTCCCGCTCGGTGTCGAAGTGGCACCTGCGGGAGCTGCGCCGCCGCGCATCGACGGCGTCCACTGAGCGCCCCGGCCGCGCTCGCGGCCGATTCCCATACGAGTTCGAGGTTCCCGAGCGTCGCCCTGTCCATCCGGGCGCGCTCCTTCACTTTCCCGGGGAGCAGTCATGCTGGAGGAGATCAAGCAGAAGATCGCAGATGAGATCGATCGGCTGATGCACGAGCTGACGGTCACACTGCCCAGGGTCATCCAGAAGGCGGTCGAGCTGGGAGACCTGAGTGAGAATGCCGAGTACAAGTCGGCGCTCGAGCGGCAGGAGTTCGTCCAGGCTCGCCTCAATCACCTGACGCAGCGGGCCAACGAGCTGTCCAAGATCGATCCGACTACCATTGCAGCGGACCGCGTCGGGTTCGGCTCGAAGGTGACGCTGCAGGATGCGGCGAACGGAGAGATCGTCGAGTACACGCTGGTGTTCGGAGACTTCATCGATCTCGACAGCAACCAGATCTCGATCGCATCGCCGATCGGCCGTGCACTGCTCGGCCGTGCGGAGGGCGAGGAGGTGGTGGTCAACCTGCCGCGAGGTGATCGCACGTACCGCATCACCGAGCTGGTGACCCTGCCGCAGATGGTGCAGTCATGAGTCGCGCGATCGTTGCTGCGGCGCTGGCGTGCGGGTTCGCGTTCGCGGCCGGTGCGCACGCACAGAACCGTTGCGAGCCGTCCAACCGGTACTGCGCCGAGATCGCACGGCTCGTCGATGACGCGGCCATCGGTGCTGCAATCGTGCACATCGACGAGATCGACGAGCAGGGAATGCGCGACCTGATCACGCTGACCGAGATACCCGCTCCACCGTTCGGTGAGCAGGAGCGCGGGGAGGCCTTTGCCGCAATGCTGCGCGACGCGGGCGCCGACAGCGTGTGGACCGACGAGGAGGGCAACGTCATTGCACTGCGGCGCGGCACGGGTGAGCGCGTGGTCGCCATGGCCGGCCACCTCGACACCGTCTTTCCGAAGGAAACGGACGTCACCGTCCAGCAGCGAGGTGATACGCTGTACGCGCCCGGCATCGGCGACGACACGCGCGGCCTGATCGTCCTGCTGCAGGTGCTGCGGGCGCTGGAGGCGGCCGACGTCGCCACGGAGGCGAACGTGCTCTTCATCGGCACCGTGGGCGAGGAGGGCCTGGGAGACCTGCGCGGCGTGAAGCACCTGTTCCGCGAGGGTGGGCCGCGCATCGACTCGTTCATCGCGGTCGACGGCGGCAGCGAATCCAGCATCACGGCCCAGGCACTCGGCTCGCGACGCTATCGGGTGACGTTCGAGGGCCCCGGCGGCCATTCCTGGGGCGCCTTCGGCACGGGCAATCCGGTGCACGCGCTCGGCCGCGCGATTCGCATCTTCGACGAAGCAGCCGATGCGTTCACGAGCAGCGGTCCACGTACCAGCTACAACGTCGGCCGGATCGGCGGAGGCACGTCGGTGAACTCGGTGCCCTTCGAGGCGTGGTTCGAGGTCGACATGCGCTCCGAGAGCCAGCAGAGCCTGGGACGGATCGACTCGATCTTCCTGGCATCCGTGCAGCAGGCGCTGCAGGAGCAGAATGCGCTCGTGCGGGAGAACGATCCGCTGACGGTGGACGTACAGCTCGTCGGCGACCGCCCCTCCGGCGAAACCGCGGAGGACGCACCGCTGCTCCAGCGGGCAATTGCCGTCACCCACTATTTCGGCGACGAGCCCCGCATCGGCCGCTCCTCGACCGATTCCAACGTTCCGATCGCCGCAGGCATCCCGGCAGTCACCATCGGCCGCGGCGGCGCGGGCGGCAATTCCCACGCGCCCGATGAGTGGTGGATGAACGACGACGGCGCGGAAGCGATCCGCCGCGCCCTTCTGATCCTGGTCGCCGAAGCCGGCCTCGCCGGCAACCAGACCACATGAGGCGAAGCTCGGCCAAGCGAACGGCGTAGACAGGATGACGGCCGGCGGAGCAGATCCGCCGGCCGTCACTGTTGCCGATGATGATCCCGGACGTGCGGCGTCGGCGGTCACAGCGCCTCCCAACGCCCAGCGCCCGAAGTCCATCCCGAAGTGTCCGCCACCCAACTCGCACCACCCACCACCCGGAGCCCTCAGCTCACGCCGTTCAGCAGAAGGCGCCCAGAATCCAGTACAGCACCAGGAAAATCAGGATGGTGCTGATGCATCCCCCGCCCAGCTTGTACGCGCCGTACCCGGCAAACAGGGTCCGGAAGAAGTTCGCCACACCGCCCTCCTCGTTCGGTTCTGTCCGCTGCGAGCGCACGCGGTGTGCCAGCCGGCACGAAGCATGAAGAAGTCCGCGCGCGTGGAGGCAGAAACGTGAATGTCGAGCTCGCACCGCGGGAACGGCGGCCGCACAGGCTCGAGCGGCCGGGCTGGCGCCGCGCGTTCGACGTGTCGCTGGCGGTCGTGCTTGCCGCCTATGTGGTGCTCTGGGCGTGGGCAGTCCTGGATGCGGTCGAGCGTGGTGTTCGCCCCGGGATCACGGCGCGGATTGCCGCAAGTCCGCTGGACCCGTCCGGCCCGCCGGAAGCTGCGTTCCTGCTCGACGCCGCACTGCGGCTGCTGTACCGCAGCACCGTGCAGCCGGCAACCGGCCAGAGCGGCGCGGTGCGCGTGGTGATTGCGGCTCCGGACTCCGTTCCCGTCGTACAGGATTCGCTGCCCGCCGGAGTCGACATCGAGTACCGCGCTACCGGTGACACGACCGTGCGGGACACGGCCAGCGTGCCGGAACAGCCCGGGATCTGGGACATGGTCGTATCGGCTCGCAATGCGATCCGGACCGTGCCCAACCTGCGCGTGATCTCGCTCGTGCCGATCTCCGCAAAACAGGGCGGCTCCATCGGCGAGTACAGGATCGGCAGCTGGCCGTGGGAGGAGGGCGGCACCCCGCGCTCTCCCGCGTACGCACCGCCGCGCGGGCTGATCCGGGTGAATCGGGAGGATGTGAGCATACCGGTGTCCACGCATTTCACGCTCGGCGACTTCCTGACCAAGGGACAGGCGGATGTGTGGCCGAAGTACGTCCTGATGTCGCCGCGCCTGCTCGACAAGCTGGAACTGACGATCCAGCAGCTCGAGAGCATGGGCCACCCGGTCGAGAACGTTGGCGTGATCAGCGGCTTCCGCACACCGCAGTACAACGAGGGTGGCGGAGACCCGAGCGGGCGCGGCGCCCTCTCACGCCACATGTACGGCGACGCCATGGACTTCTTCATCGACAACGACGCCGACGGCCGAATGGACGACCTCGATGGCAACGGTCGCATCGACGTCGATGATGCACGTGTCATGGCCAGGGCAGCAGAGGAAGTGGAGCGTCGCTACCCGGAGCTCGTCGGCGGCATCGGCATCTATCGACCGACCGGCGCGCACAGCGGTTTCATCCATGTCGACACACGCGGGTATCGCGCCCGCTGGTAATGAACGGAGGGGACGGGACCATGAAAGCGGAGCGTGAAGTTCCTGCCAGCGAGCGGCGCGACGAGCCGCACGCGATCACCGGTGCCGCGCAGGTGCGGGAGGAGGACCTGGAGCCGCACGAAGGGCTGCGCTACGTCGCGAAGCTGTTCAAGGCGCTCGCCATCCTGCTGATCATCATGCTGATCGCGGAGATCATCGTGGGCGTCCAGCAGGAGGGGCCGGCCGCGCTCGCGACCCTGCTGATCGAGGCGACGCGCATCGTCGTGTTCGCCGGCCTGCTCTGGGGCGCCGGTGACCTCGCGATCATCATGATCGAGTCGAACCATGACCTGCGCGCGACCCGCATCCTCACCGGCCGCGTCGCCTACCGGCTGCAGCGATTGATCGATCATCAGATCGGAGAAGACGAGGAGCCGCAGCGGGAAGGGCCTCCGCCGGACGTGCCGCCGCAGTTGCCGTAAGGCGCGGGGACATCCGGCGCACTGGTGGGGCGGGTGAATCCGGTCATGAGAGCAGGTCCCCCACGTCAGGGGTGACACCACCCGCCTGCCACGATCGCCGGCGCTTGATCGAGGAGGGCCCGCGCGCGTACCTTCGCGCGTCCCCCCAAACAGGAGCCGGTGATGAAGCTGCACCTCGCGCTTCCCGTCGCTATCATCGCGCCGCTGCTCGCCGTCCAGCACGGCGTCGCACAGCAGGCCGTTCAGCAGAGTGGCGGACTGGGCGCGCACGAACTGAGCGCATTTTCCTTCCGCAGTATCGGTCCCGCCGTTACCGGTGGCCGCATCCACGACATCGAAGTACACCCGTCCGCACCGGCGACCGTACTCCTGGGCACTGCGTCCGGCGGCCTCTGGCGTTCGCACAACAACGGCACGACATGGGCACCCGTCTTCGACGGCCAGCCGGTCTCCACCTTCGGCGACGTTGCGATCGCCCCATCGGATCCGCGCATCGTGTACGCGGGCACGGGCGAGCAGAACAACCGGCAGAGCACGTCGTGGGGGAATGGCGTCTATCGCTCTGACGACGGTGGCACGACGTGGCGGCACCTCGGCCTGGATGCGACGCACCACATCGGCCGCGTGCTCGTCGACCCGCGCAGCACCGGCACGGTACTCGTCGCTGCGCTTGGCAACCTCTGGGCGCCGAGCGCGGAACGTGGCGTCTACCGCACTACGGACGGCGGCCGGACGTGGCAGCAGACCCTGTTCGTCGATACGCTGACCGGCGTGGTCGACATGGAGCTCCATCCGACGAATCCGGACATCGTGTACGCGGCTGCGTACCAGCGGCTGCGCACGCCGTGGGGCTTCAACGGCGGCGGCGCCGGCAGTGCGATCTACCGTTCGCGCGACGGCGGCGTCACGTGGGAAAAGCTGACGAACGGCCTGCCCGCGGCGCCGATCGGCAGGATCGGCCTCGCGACGACGCCGGCAAACCCGGACGTCGTGCTCGCGATCGTGGAGCACCGTGACGAGGGCGGTGTCTACCGCAGCGAGGATGGCGGCACCACGTGGTCGCGCGTGAACCCGCTCAATCCGCGGCCGATGTACTACAGCCACATCTTCCTCGATCCCGCGACCGACCAGCGAGGCTACATCCTGGCGACCCAGATCTACAGGACGGAGGACGGTGGTCGGAACTGGGAGGTGCTGCCGTACCAGCCGACCTACGACGTGGGCGTGCACAGTGACTTTCACGCGCTCTGGATCGATCCCCGCGAGTCGTCACACTTCCTGCTGGGCGGCGATGGCGGCCTTTTCGAGACGTGGGACATGGGCGAGACGTTCCGCAAGATCGACAACCTCGCGATCGGCCAGTTCTACGCGATCGGCGTGGACATGCGCGAGCCGTATCGCGTGTATGGCGGGATGCAGGACAATCACTCGTGGGTGGGCCCAACCGCGACGCGCCACTGGATCGGCATCATCAATGACGACTGGCGCCAGATTGGATTCGGCGACGGCATGTACCAGCAAGTCGATCCGACGAACCACCGGTACGTCTACAGCAGCTCGAATGACGGCAGCTACTCGCGCGTGGACGCCGAGACCGGTGACATCCTCGACATCTCGCCCCGCGAACCGGCGGGCGAGTCCGAGTACCGGTTCGACTGGACGTCGCCGTCACTCATCTCGCAGCACGACGCCTCGACGATCTATGTCGGCGGCAACCGGCTGTTCATCTCGAACGATCGTGGCGTGAGCTGGAAACGCACGGCTGACCTGTCCCGGCAGATCGACCGCGACACGCTCACGATCATGGGCGTGCGCGGCAGCGACATCGTGCTCTCGAGGAACGACGGTGTCAGCACCTTCGGCCAGATCGTCACGCTTGCCGAGTCGCCGCTCGATGCGGACGTGCTCTGGGTCGGCACGGACGATGGCAACGTGCAGGTCTCGCGCGATGGCGGCGAGAACTGGACCGAGGTCGGCCGCAACGTGGAAGGCGTGCGGAGCGGCACGTACGTGTCGCGCGTCACGGCATCGCATGCGACGGCGGGATCGGCGCTCCTGGCGTTCGACGGTCACAGGCACGGCGACTTCCGGCCGTACCTGTTCCGGACCGATGACTTCGGCAGCACGTGGACACCACTGATGCGCGGCTTCCCGACCAACGGCGTGATCAACGACGTGATCGAGGATCCGTCGAACCCGGACGTGCTGTATGCGGGCACGGAGAACGGCCTCTACGTCTCGCTCGACAGGGGCGCGAGCTGGATGGAGTTCGCGCAGCTGCCATCGACGCTGTACGACGACCTGCTCATCCATCCGCGGGAACACGATCTCGTGGTCGCCACGCACGGTCGCTCGATCCTGGTGCTCGACGACGTGCGGCCGCTCGCCGAGTGGTCGCCGCAGATCGCGGCTCAACCGGTTCATCTTTTCCCGATACGTACGGCCACCGCGTTCCACTACTGGAAGGACACGTCCTACCGCGCGCAGGCCGCGTACGCGGGCGAGAACCCGCCGGACGGTGCAATCCTGACATACTGGCTGGGACGCGATGTTCCCGAGGCGACGCTCACCGTGTCCGATGCGGCCGGCAACGTCATCCGCACGCTCGAGGCGGACGGCTCGCGCGGCATGCACCGCACCAACTGGGATCTGCGCTACGAGCCGCCGCCGGCCGGCGGCTTCGGCAGGCAGCGTGACCCGGACGATCCGCGCCACCGCGCGCTGCCACGGCCGCCACGCAACATAGAGGCACGCGGACCATTCGTCGCGCCGGGCACGTACACAGTGACCCTGGCCGCGGGCGGCGAGCGTTCCACGCAGACGGTGGAAGTACGCGCCGATCCGGAGATGCCGCATGTGACCGACGAAATGCACCGCGAGCGCGTTGCGTTCCTGCTCGAGGTGGCCGCACTGCAGCTGGAGGCGGCCGAGCTCGCGCAGGCGGCAGAGCTCGCGCAGGCCGAGCTCGCGCAGGCGGCCGAGCGCGAAACGGCAGCCGCCACGCGACTGAACCGCGTGCGCAGCCGGCTGAACGGACTGGCGAGCGACTTCAATGGTGCGAGTGTACGACCCGGCAGCATGCACCCGCCAACGGAGACGCACAGGCGGATCGTGGCGGAGGCGCGGGCGGAGCTGCAGGCGGTGGCAGGTGAGCTTTCCGCGGTGCGATAGGTCCTCGTAAACCTCAGGTCGCCGCGACCATGCTGAGCTCCGGCAGGTCGCGGCGCACCGCCTCCGCCGTGCGATCCGCCAGTGCCATTACGGTCAGGTAGGGATTGATCTGCAGCGCGTCCGGAAAAAGGCTCGAGTCCGCCACGCGCAGCCACGGCACTCCATGGACGCGCCCCCAGGCATCGCAGACCGAGCTCGCGGCGGAGCCGCCCATCCCGCAGCCGCCCATCAGGTGGGCGGCCGAGACGCTCGTCGTGCCGGGCACGAAGTGCTCCGCGGTAATGCGTTCGTCGAGACGCTCGGTGTCCTCACGGGTAATGATGTGCGGATCCGCGGTCGGGGCGTGGACGCGCACAGCACCTGCCCCGAAGAAGATTCGTGCAGCGGCACGTGTCGCGGCCGCCAGCGATTCGACGACGGCGGGCGTGAACGTGTAGTGCACGACGGGTCTGCCGCTGCGATCCACCTCGATGCGATTCTCCTCGACTGGCCTGTCGCACGCGAGCACGAGGATCATCTGCAGCCGCTCGAACGCCTGCATCATCGCGGCGTGTTCCGTCCCGAGGCCGGTCAGGTTCTTGGCGGTCGTGAACGGGAAGTACATGCAGGTCTCGAGCACGAAGCCCTCCTCTTCCGCACGGTCGAGGAAGAACGACTTCGGGTGACCGACCCAGTTGGTGATCGGCTGCGCGTGCTCTGCGACCAGGATGAACGCGGGGTGACACGTGAAACCGTGGCCGAGCCGCGGCAGGCGCGCACGGAGGCCGGAGCGGAGCAGCAGCGCGGACGTACCGACGGAGCCGCCCGCCGCGACGATCACGCGGGCACGGACGTCGTACTCTCCGGGCGCCCAGGTGGACGGCTCGCCCTTGCCGCCGGGCGGTTTCTCCGAGACGCGCACGCGCAGCTTCTGCGGATCGACGCGCAGCACCTCCGCGCGCGTGACCACCTCCACTCCCTGCGTTTCGGCCGCGGGCAGCTGCACGCGGTGGGTGCCCTGCTTTGCGGCGTTCGGGCAGCCGAGGTTGCACAGGCTCGAGCCGACACAGCCGCGCACGTTGATGGGGAACTGCTCGGCCGTGAAGCCGGCGGCGTGACACCCCTCCGCGAACAGGCGGTTGTTGTCGTTGATCTCCTCTGGTGAGAGCAGATGCACGTTGTTCTGCTGCATGTACTTCGCGGAGCGCTCCGCGAGATCCGACGCGAGGAGCCCGGGCACGCGCCACCCGCGGATCACGCGCTCCGGCGCGACGAGTGATGTGCCGGTGTACACGACGGTCGATCCGCCGTACACGCGGCCAAACGCCAGCGTCATCGTGCCGTCAGCGGTCAGGAAGCCGCCGCCGTCCTCGTACAGCACGGGCGCCATGGTCAGCTCGCCGCCGTCGAACTCGTCGTCGCGCAGCCGAGGTCCCTGCTCGAACACGACCACGCGCAATCCGTCCCCGACGAGGGGCGCAAGTGCCGCTGCCACGGTCCCGCCGCCGGCGCCGCTCCCAACGATCGCGACGTCGCAGGTCACGGCCTCACTCATCCGGAAACCGCGGTACGCGCGTGGGGGATCGTTCCATGCTCATGTGCGGAGCGCCTTCCACCCGCGCGGGCTCGCGCGGTAGCCGATGCTGGCAGAGTGCACCGGCTGCGTGTAGTAGCCCATGAACACGAGCGTGCGCAGCCCCCACACTCCCCGGCGCAGCAGGACATGGCGCGCCCGCTCCAGGTCGTGGAGGACGCGCTCCCGCGTTTCGCGCGGCAGCTCGGAGAAGCGACGCCGGTGGCGCAGGACCGGATAGACGTTCAGCACCCGCAGGAACATGACGATCTGGCGCTGCGCCTTGCGCGGCCGCTGCGCCAGCGCGTCCTGGACGATCCGTTCCACACTGGCCCAGCCGGACTCGTCGAGCGTGGTCGCGGCCGGCAGGATCGCTTCAGCCGCCGCGCGGAATGTGCGTCGGGCGGGCGCGAGCAGGCTCACAGGCCACGCATCTCCTCGGCCTCCGCCACACGACGCAGCGCGATCGCGTACGCGGCCGTACGCAACGTCACGTCGTGTTCTCGAGCGACGCCCGCCACCTCGCGATAGGCCGCGACCATCTTCTTCTCCAGCGCCGAGTTCACCTGCTCCTCGTCCCAGCGGAACTGCTGCAGGTTCTGCGTCCACTCGAAGTACGAGACAACGACGCCACCCGCATTTGCGAGAAAGTCCGGCAGCACGAGGATGCCGCGCTCTGCCAGGATCTTGTCCGCGATCGGAGTCGTCGGGCCGTTGGCCGCCTCGACCAGCACGCGGCAGGCCAGCTCGTTCGCGTTGTCCTCCTTGGTGATCACACCGCCGAGCGCCGCCGGGATCATGTAGTCGCAGGGCACGCTCCAGAGCTTCTCATTCGTGAGCGGGTCCCCGCCCTCGAACCCGGCGACGCCGTGGGTACTGTGCACGTGTTTCGTCAGCGCCGGGATGTCGAGGCCGGAGTCACTGAAAACGCCGCCCGTCGCATCGGTCACCGCGACGATGCGAACTCCCTCCTCGTACAGGAAGCTGGCGAGATGGCTGCCGACGTTGCCGAACCCCTGGAGCGCGGCGGTGCCGCCCTTCCAGGGAATGCCGTACTCGCGTGCGGCTTCGCGCATCACGATCATCACCCCGCGACCCGTCGCCGCCTCGCGGCCGTACGAGCCCCCCAGGGTGATCGGCTTGCCGGTCACGATCGCGGGCGTGTAGCCCCGCTTGGCACTGTACTCGTCCAGCATCCACGCCATTACCTGGCCGTCCGTACCCATGTCGGGCGCGGGAATGTCGCGGTACGGGCCGAGTGCGATCGCGATGCGCTCCGTGAACTTGCGCGTGAGCCGCTCCAGCTCGGTGCGCGACAGCTCCGACGGGTCGACACTCACGCCCCCCTTGGCGCCGCCGAAGGGCAGGTCGAGCAGTGCCGTCTTCCACGTCATCAGCGTCGCCAGTCCGCGGACCTCGTCGAGGTCCACGGTCGGGTGGTAGCGCACCCCGCCCTTGGTCGGACCGCGCGCGCCATTGTGCTGCACCCGATGACCGATGCAGACACGCACACTGCCGTCATCCATGAGCACGGGCACCTGCACGGTGATCTCACGGAACGGCGTGCGCAGGCGAAGTCGCATCTCCGGAGAAAGCTGCAGCAGATTCGCAGCGGCTTCGAGCTGGTTGGTCGTGATCGATTCGACGTTGAGACGGGTCATTCGGCTCGGGTTCGCGGATGGAGGAGTGTCGCGCGCGGCTGGGCCGTCGCTCAGGTTGCCGTTCGCCCCACGGCTACGCAAGACACGGACGAGAGAGCGTCCGCACCCATCCCCAGCGGCACGCGAGCCGCGTCAATCAGCGCAACCATGTGGCGGTCCGCCGGGTATAGTCCCCCAGTGGTCGCACGCGAGAACGGTTCTCCATGACGGGCAGCGACTCCTTCATCCCTCTACGACGGCGCAGGCACGTGCTCGGTTTTCTGATCCTGCTCTTCATCGCACTCCCCGTACTCGAGCTCGTGCTGCTGCTTCGCATCGGCAGCTGGATCGGCGCGCTGCCGACGATCCTGCTCGTCATCGCGACCGGCATCGTTGGAGCCTCGCTCGCCCGTACGCAGGGCGTTGCCGTCCTCGCGCGCATCCAGCGGGAACTCGCCCAGGGACGTCCGCCCGTTGCATCGATGGTGGACGGCTTCCTCATCTTCGCGGCCGGCGTGCTCCTGCTCACGCCCGGCGTCATCACCGACGTCTTCGGTGTCGCGTTTCTGCTGCCGCCGGTGCGCGCACTCGTGCGCCGCGGACTCGCCGGTCGGCTCCAGCGCATGGCAGAAGCTGGAACCGCCCGCTTCACCGTCCTGCGCAATGTCCCTCACTGGCCGCAGCAGGAAACCCGCGAGCCCGCGGAGCGGCCGCAGGGTCGCGACGTCAGCAACCTCTGACCAGGCGTCCGCCCGCAGTGCTCACATCCGGTGGCGGATGTCGATCACCAGCCGGTTCGGCGACTCCAGCTCGAAGACCCGGAACGGGTTCGGCGTGCGCAGCGCCGCTACCCATGTCACGTCCGCCTCGAAATCGCACGTTGCAACCAGCCGCAGCAGCACAGGGAACTCGAAACGACGGTCGCGCTGGCTGACGGTCGCCTGACCCTCCTCGTTGTGTGCCGCGGCGGGCTGCAGTTGCACCGACAGAAAGCCCGTGCCAGGCAGCTCCACCTCCTCGCCCGACCCGCATTGTGTGACCGGCAGCCGCACGTACTGGACGCGGTAGCCGGGCACGGCGCCCGTACCGAAGTCCATGACGATCCGATCGAACCCATCATGTGATGCTTCACGCACGTCGATCAGCACCGCATGCTCGTCACGCTGGACGGAGATCGCATCGGTGGTCCAGGCCGTATCCGCCTGCGAGATCTGGCTCGGCATCTCCGGCGCGTTCGGATCGAGGGAGTCGCCCGCGGTGCCTGCCGCAGTCCCGCGCGGGGTTCCGAGCGTTCGCTCTGCTTCCTCCGGTGTGCAGGCGGCGAGGAGCAGAGGGAGCAGCAGAATGGATCGTATCACGTGGTGTTCTCCTGGTGACCCGGATGCCCGGTTTGGCCCGCTCCTTGCCCCTTGAGCGGCAGGAACACGGTTGTACGGAACGGAAACTGGAGGAAACATGAAGCGCAAGGCGATGTTCTTCTTCGTACCCGCACTGGCGTTCGGCCTGGCGGCGTGCACGGCAGAGCAGACGGAGGAGGGTGATCTTCCGGATGTCGACGTCCAGGGTGGCCAGCTCCCTGAGTACGATGTGGATGCAGCGGACGTCGAGATTGGCACCGACACGCAGACGGTGCGTGTGCCCGATATCGATGTGACGGCCCCGGAGCCTGATCCGGAGCCGGAGCCGCCGACCAGCAACTAAGCTGGTCGGTCGGTTCGAAAAGGGGCCGGTTGATGCGAATCAGCCGGCCTCTTTCACGTCTATCCCGCGTACCAGCCGCTCGACGTCCTGCTTCCGGACCAGCTCGTCCTCGCTGGCATGCAGCACGGCAGTACCGGCCGCGACAGCGTAGCGGAGCGCTTCCGCGGGCTCTGATCCATCCAGTCGCATCACCAGCGCGGCGAGGAATGCGTCACCCGCGCCGACTGCGGAAGCGGATGGTGGTGCAGGCGGTGCCCATGCATGCAGTGCGGTCGGGAGGTGCCGTGTCGCCAGCACGGCCCCCTCGGCTGCCATGGTGACTGCGGCTGCGTGTGCTCCGAGATCGAGCAGTGCGCGGGCCGCCGCGGCCGCCTCACGCACGCCGTCTATGCGCCGGTCGAGGAGTCGCGCCGCTTCCGGCAGGTTGGGCGCGAGCAGCGTGCAGCCGGGTGCAGCAGCACGCAGGGCGGGCCCATCGCCGTCGACCACGACACGCGCGCCGGCTGCGAGCGCCCGATCACGGACCCGGGCGTGGAAATTGGCGTCGAAGCCGGGCGGCACGCTGCCGCTGCTGACGACCCAGTCTCCGGCAGCCACGCACTCGTCCAGTTCATGGAGCAGCGTCGTCTCCTCCTGCGGACTGCACGCTGGCCCGACGGGATTGATCAGCATGGCGCGGCCACTGGTGCGCTCGCGCACTGCGACGAACGTCCGGGTGGTGCCCGGCGCTGTCGCGGCACGGACGTCGATCCCCTCCGCGTCGAGAAGATTGCGCAGCTCCTGCCCGGTGTTGCCGCCGAGCAGTGTTACCGCGAGCGACTCGCCGCCGAGCTCGCGCACGGCGCGCGTGACATTGATCCCCTGACCGCCAGCGCGACGGCGCGGCATGGCGACACGGTTCGCATCATCCCAGACGAGCGTGTCTGCTTCGAACAGCAGATCGATCGATGGGTTCGGGGTGACGGTGATGACGCGTGGCACTCAGACCTTGATGAAAATCCGGCGCCTGTACAGCACGCTCATTGCCGCAAGCCAGAGGGTGGTGTAGAGCAGTGCGAACGCCAGTGACGCATTCACGGGAGAGAGCCAGGACGCGAGCAGGTTCTGGTAGATCCAGGTCTTGAGCGCCACGTCGTCCCCGACCCGGACCATCGTGATCACGCGTGCGAACAGGCTGGACAGGAAAAACGCAGCGATGGCGTTGGTGCCGAACACGACGAATGGCGTCGCCCACGTCTTCCAGCCCCGGACGTCGATCAGCCAGTAGCAGATCGCGAGCGTATGGCAGGCCATGCCGGCGGTAAAGATCACGTACGAGCTGGTCCAGAGCGGCTTGTTGATGGGGAACACCGCGTCCCAGGCGAGTCCGAGCACCAGCCCGGCGCTGCCGGCGACGAACAGGCCGACGGTCTTCTCGAGCTGAGCGCGGCCGCTGCGCAGCCAGTCACCCGCGAGTGACCCCAGCAGCACAGTGCCGATCGCCGGCATCGTGCTGAGCAGTCCCTCGGGGTCCCACGTGCGCGACTGCGACCAGAGATGCTGCGTGCCGAAGATCGTGCGGTCGATCCATGCGCCGAGGTCCGCACCGGGCTCCAGCAGGCTGGGGCCCTGGCCCGGCACGGTCGTGAGCGTCTGCAGTGCCCAGTAGCCGAGCAGCAGCACGGCGATCGCAATGACGCGACCGCGCAGCCCGAGCCAGAGCACCAGCGGCGTCGCGAACAGGAACGCGATCGCGATGCGCTGCAGCACGCCCGGGATGCGCAAATCCGCCAGGTCCAGGAAATCCGGGAACGCGTGCAGCAGCAGGCCCAGCAGGAAGATGATCGCCGCCCGCTTCGCCGCGCGCGGCGCGATGTCCGTGCGTTCGGCGCCCCGCGCGATCTGCACCGCGAACGAGTAGGACATCGACACGCCGACAATGAACAGGAAGAACGGGAAGATCAGGTCTGTCGGCGTCCAGCCGTGCCACTCCGCGTGCCGCAGCGGAGGGTAGATCGCGCCCCAGCTCCCCGGATTGTTGACGATCAGCATGCCCGCGATCGTGAGACCGCGGAATGCGTCCAGGGAGACGAGGCGCGAGCCCTTCGGCTGCGGCGTAGCTACTGCTGCCCTGCTCGCAGTGCTTCGTTCTTCGTGTAGCGACTGAACCATTCGCGCAGGTAGAGCTGGGTCCGCAGGAAGTTGGACGGCTTCGAGCTGGTGCCGTGCCACTCGTCATTGAAGCGCACCATCGCTGTCGGAACCTTACGCAGCTTGAGCGCCTGGTAGTACTCCTCCGTCTGTGCCATCGGCGTACGCAGGTCGTTCACGCCGGTCATCAGCATCGTGGGCGTCGTGACATTGCCGACGTACATGAGCGGCGAGCGGCGCAGGTGCTCGCTCGGATCCTCCCACGGCAGCTTCTCGAAATTGCGGTACCACGACGCACCGTCCGTCGTGCCCACGAAGCTGAGCCAGTTGGTGACCGGGCAGTTCGCCGACGCGGCAGCGAATCGGTCCGTGTGCCCGACCGTCCACGAGGTCAGCACGCCACCGCCGCTGCAGCCGTACACGTACATGCGGTCCTCATCGACGATTCCCTGTGCGATCACCGCGTCCACGCCGGCCATCAGGTCGTCGAAGTCCTTGCTCGGGTATGCGTTCTTGATCGCATTGCCGAACTCCGCGCCGTACCCCGTGCTGCCGCGCGGGTTCGTGTACAGCACCAGGTAGCCGTTGGCCGCGTGCTCCTGGAACGCGAAGTTGAACCCAACGTTGTACATCGAGTGCGGCCCGCCGTGGATCGCGAGCATGAGCGGGTACTTCTGTGCGGGGTTGAAATCGGGCGGCTTGACCAGCCAGCCCTGCACGCGCCAGCCGTCAGCGCCATTGTACCACAGCTCCTCCACTGCACCCAGGCGCTTGCCGGCCAGGATGTCGCCGTTCACGTCCGTCAGCTCCCGCAGCTCGCCGGGCCGGCGCACGTTGAATGCGACGATGTCACCCGCCTCCTGCGGCGCCGTGCGCGTGCCCACGGCCAGCCCATTCTCGCCGATCATCTCGACTGCGAGCATGTGCGTGCCTTCTGTGACCTGCCGCACGCTGCCGTTCAGGGGAGCGAAGTGCAGGTTCTGTGAGCCTTCGCTCTGCACGTCGAAGTAGATGCCACTGTTGTCCGGCGCCCACTTCAGGTTCTGCGTCGAGCGATCGAGGTCGCCCGTCAGCAGACGGTGACCACTCCCGTCCGCGGCCATCACGTACAGCTTCGTCTCGATCCACGTGTCGTCCGCGATGTCGTAGCCGGTGTAGGCGATCCAGCGACCGTTGGGCGAAACCTGCGGATTGGAGTCGGGCCCGTCGCGCGTGGTGAGCTGCCGGACGACGCCCGTGTTCACGTCCAGCGCGTAGATGTCCGACTGTCGCCAGAGGTACTCCGAGTCTTCGACGCGCGGTGCCGACGAGAACACGATCGTGCGGCCGTCGGGCATCCACTGCGGCGCGCCCGCGTCGTGGTCGCCCGTCGTGATCTGCCGTGGCGTGCCGCCATCCGCGGGCACGATGAAGAGGTGCTGTGTGCCGTCGCCGATGAAGCCGATCCGGTCCCGCCGGTAGTTCAGCCGCTGCACGACGCGCGGCGGCTCGGTCCA
>DASTYK010000067.1 GCA_035764935.1 Longimicrobiales bacterium
CAGAGCATGCCGCGCCGGCTCGGTCTGACCGGTGTGGTGTTCACGCAGATCCGTCGGTACGAGGAAGCGCAGCGCGCGGGCAAGCCGGTGCCGTACAGCGACGTCGTGAGCCTGATCCAGCTCGTGCTCCGGCGACCGGACGCGGGGGTGATCCTCTGGGAAACCGGTCAGGCGATGGCGCAGCGACGGCTCGAGCGTGTCCCGCAGGCCATGGTCCGTGTCGCGCGGCTGATGCCCGGGCACGGTGTACCGAGCGCAGCACGTGTGGGGCGGCGCCTGTTGCGCGCGCTGAGCGGTGGCGGCACGATCGAGGCGCATGCGCGCCCTTTTCGCGTGACGTTCAACGACTGTCCGCTGGCGACGCTGGACTCGCTCGGCACGGGCTGTTCGCTGTACACGGGTGCCCTGGAAACGCTGGTGCGCGGTTACAGCGGACGGGAGGCCCTCATCGTACACGAGGACTGCCGCGCCCGCGGCGGCGACGCGTGCATCTGGACCGAAGCCCCGGATCCGCCGGCACCGAGCGCCGCGGCGTAGGCGCAAACCGTCGTCTCGAGTCGCTTCCAGGAGCCGGTATGTGGATGCCGGTGCTTCTCAGCGTCCGCCGGCCGGCCCGTCCGCTCCGGGTGCCGTTTCGCTGATCCCTGCCGCGGCGGTCAGCTTGGCGCGGATCTGCTGGTTGAACGTTTCCCACTTCATCCGCATCTGCTCGGCGTCGGTCGTGCCCTCCAGGAACCCGACCGGGATCTCGAACCCGCCTGCGCGGCTGCGGCCGCCACCGTAGTAGCGTCCGCGGGCGTCGCTGCCGAGTGCGGTCTTCAGGAACTGGTCGACGTCCATCGTGATCCGCGTCGTGCGGACACTGCCGACCACCACCTCGCGATCCCCGCCGCCCTGCAGAATGCCATAGACGATCGCGGTGTGGACGTTCTCCTCGGTCAGCAGGAAATCAGTGGCTTGCGGGATCGCATCGCGCTCCGCGTGACGCACGTAGCCGACGCCCGCGATCGAGTAGCCGTTGCGCACGAGTCGGTCGGTCAGTGCGATGCGGATCACGTCCATCGTGCCGCGGGAGCGCTGCACCTTGAGGATCGCCTCGAGCAGCTCGGGGTCGTGGTAGCGGCTGAGGTATGCTGCCGCCGCGTGCTCTTCGGGCCCCGCGCGGATGAAGCCGTTCGTCTCGCTGCGCAGCGCATGCACGAGCGCGGTCGCGAGCTGCACGTCCGCCTCCTCCTCGACGCTGAGCGTCATGGTGACGGCACTCTCCAGGTAATCCGCCAGGATCGTGGCCACCGCACCGACGGGACGGATGTCGGTGAACTCCGCCTCGAGCACGTTCTGCGGCGCATGATGATCGATGATCGCGAGCGTCGGAACGCCCGCGGCGTTCAGCCGGTCCAGCAGTCGCGTCGTCGTGCCCTGGTTGTCGATGAAGACGGCACCGTCGTAGCCGTCCAGCGGCAGCCCCTCGGTGTAGCGCGTCATCTCGATGTCGACGAGCTGCGTCAGCGCGAGGTTCTCCTGGTGGCTGATGCGCCCCTCGTACAGGATCTCGACGGAGATGTCGTGCTGCGCTGCGAACATGCGGTACGCGTGCGCGCCCGCGATTGCATCGGGATCTGGGTAATCCTGGATGGCGACGACGTGCGACTCGTGCGCGTGGCGCCGGAGGAACTCGTCGAAATCGCGCGCGCGTGCCTGTGCGCCGTAGTCCATCGGCAGCCGGTTCGTGCGCTCGTCGCGCAACGGCACGATGCTCATCAGTCCGCGGCACTTCCCGCCGCGTGTCCTACGCCGGGCCGGCGCCCGTCCCGTGACTGGTGGCGCGGCGTGCCCATCAGGTCACGCAGCTCCTCGCGGTCGACGACCTCCGCCTCGAGCAGTCGCTCGGCAACCGCATCCAGCACCGCGCGCTCGTCGCGCAGCAGCGCGAACGCGCGCTGATACGCCTCCACCAGCAGGCGACGCACCTCGGAGTCGATCTGCTGCGCCGTCGCTTCGCTGAACCCGTTGCGGTCCAGCTCCAGCTCGTTGCCGAGCATCGCCTGGCGCCGGCGGTGGAACGTGACGGGCCCGACGATCTCCGACATGCCGAACTCGCCCACCATGCGACGCGCCATTTCCGATGCGCGCTCGAGGTCGTTGCCGGCGCCCGTCGAGATCTCGCCGAAGACGAGCTCTTCCGCCGCGCGGCCGCCCAGCAGTACGGCCATCCGGTCGTCCAGCTCCGCCCGCTGGATCAGGTAGCGGTCGTCCTCCGGCAGCTGCTGCGTGTAGCCGAGTGCTGCGACACCGCGCGGGATGATCGAGATCTTGTGGACCGGGTCCGCGTGATCGACACGCTCCGCGACGATCGCGTGTCCGGCCTCATGGAACGCGACGATGCGGCGCTCCTTCTCGTGCAGCAGCCGGTTCTTCTTCTCCAGCCCCGCCGTGATCCGGTCGACCGCCTCCTCGATGTCGTGCATCTCGACATGGTCGCTGTCACGGCGCGCGGCCAGCAGTGCAGCCTCGTTCAGGAGGTTGGCGAGGTCGGCACCAACGAATCCGGGGGTACGACGCGCGACGACCTCGAGATCGACGTCCTGCCCCAGCTCGATCGACTCCGCGTGCACACGCAGGATCGCTTCGCGCCCCACGCGGTCGGGCCGATCGACGACCACCTGTCGATCGAAGCGGCCGGGGCGCAGCAGCGCGGGATCCAGGATCTCCGGCCGGTTCGTTGCCGCCATGATCAGCACGCCGCGGCGCGGGTCGAAGCCGTCCATCTCGACCAGCAGCTGGTTCAGCGTCTGCTCCCGCTCCTCGTTGCCGCCCATCGGACCGCCCACGCCACGCGCCTTGCCCAGTGCGTCCAGCTCGTCGATGAACACGATGCACGGCGCGTTCGCCTTGGCCTGCTCGAACAGGTCGCGTACGCGCGCGGCACCGACGCCGACGAACATCTCGACGAACTCGGATCCGCTGATCGAGAAGAACGTGACGCCGGCTTCTCCCGCGACGGCGCGCGCGAGCAGCGTCTTGCCGGTACCGGGCGGACCCACGAGCAGCACACCCTTGGGGATCTTGGCGCCCAGGCGCGCGAACTTCTCGGGTGTGCGCAGGAAGTCCACTACCTCGACCAGCTCCGCCTTCGCCTCGTCCGCGCCCGCGACATCCTCGAACGTGACCCCCGTTCCCTCCTCGCCCATGATGCGGGCGCGATTGCGGCCGACCGTCATCACGTTCTGCGCCGGATTGATCCGGCGCATCATCCACACCCACAGCACGAGCAGCAGCGCAAAGGGGAGCATCCAGGCGAGGATGTTGCCGAAGCGGCTCTCGGGTGCTGCTGCGTAGTCGACGCGTGCGGAATCGAGCAGTGGGATGAACGAGGGATCGTCCGCGACGCGCGTCGCCGCCAGCTGCCCGACCATGCCCTCGCGCAACAGGCTGTCCGCAACGCTCGCATGGATCGTCTGCGCGCCGATCAGCACGGAGTCCACCTGCCCGGCGCGGATGCGGTCCTTCAGCTCGTTGTAGGCGATCTCGCGTGATTCCGTGCGACCGAGCAGCACGTTCACACCGATCAGGATGGCCAGCGCCAGCAGGAAATAGAAGACGGAAAAGCGGGTGCGCCGGTCTTCCAGCACCGGCGGCCGCCTGCGCCGATCGGGCGTACCGCGCTCGCGCCGGCGCCGGTCACCCGCGTTCCTCCTGCGATCCTGTTCCATGCCGGGCGGAGGGGCAAGGTCTGTACCCGTGACCCGCCTTGCCGCGCAGAACGAAAGGGCGCCACTATTTGCGGCCGGTCCCCTCACCTCGTGGCACAATGGTCCGATTCGACGACATCACCGCGGCAGCAGAGCGCATCGCGACGCGTGTGCACCACACGCCCCTGCTGTCCGCGCGCACACTGGGCGAACCGTATGGCACGAACCTGTTCCTGAAGGCAGAGTGCCTGCAGCGCACCGGCTCGTTCAAGGTGCGCGGCGCCCTCAACCGGGTCGACACACTCGATGACGCCGCGCGCGCCCGCGGGCTGATCGCCGTGTCCGCCGGCAACCACGCCCAGGCCGTCGCCTACGCCGCCCGCGCCACCGGGACCCGCTGCACCGTCGTCATGCCCGCGACGGCGCCGAAGGCCAAGATCGCCGCGACCGAGGCGTACGGCGGAACCGTGGTCCTGCACGGGACCGTCGGCGACGCGTTCCGGAAGATGGAGGAGCTGCGCGGGGAGCACGGGTTCACACTGGTGCACCCATTCGAAGACCCCGTGCTGATGGCCGGCCAGGGGACCGTCGGCATCGAGATCGTGCAGGAGCTGCCGGACGTCGATGCGGTGATCGTTCCGGTTGGCGGTGGCGGGCTGATCTCCGGTGTGGCCGCTGCGGTGCGCCACATGCGACCCTCCGCCCGGATCATCGGTGTGGAGCCGGTCGGAGCCGCGGCGGTCACTGCAGGGTTGCAGGCCGGCGGCGTGCAGCCGCTCGAGCGGGTTGACACGATCGCAGACGGGCTGGGCGCACCCATGACCGGCGAGCTCGTGCTCGAGCACGTGCGCACGCTCGTCGACGAGGTCGTCACGGTGAGCGACGACGCGATCGCCAGCGCAATGAGCGCGATCCTCGCCCGCGCCAAGCTGCTCGTCGAGCCGGCGGGCGCCGCAGGCTACGCCGCGATCGCGAGCGGCGCCATCGACGTCGCCGGTCAGACCACGGTCGTGATCCTGAGCGGCGGCAACGTCGATCTGGACCGCGTCAGGGAACTCGTGTGAACTTTTCCGAGATGCTGGGCTTCGCGACCTTTGCGTTCACCTCACTGCTGGCAATCGTGAATCCGGTCGGTGCCGTGCCGCTGTACGTCGCAATGACCGGCAGCTACGACCGCGCGCATCGCAGTGCGACGCTGCGACGCGCGATCTTCACGGCGTTCGTCATGCTGGTCGCGTTCTCCACGCTCGGGACGTGGATCCTCCGTTTCTTCGGGATCACCACGCAGGCGTTCCAGATCGCCGGCGGCATCATCTTCTTCGGCATCGGCTGGGACATGCTGCAGGCGCGCCGCAGCCGGGTAAAGCCGGAGGAGGAGGCGGAAACGGTCGAGAAGGAGGACGTCGGCATCGTGCCGCTCGGCATGCCGCTTCTCGCGGGGCCGGGCAGCATCACCACCGTGATCACGCTCAATGCGCAGGCGGAGTCGGTGCTCGAGCATGCCGCGATCTACATCGCGATCGCGCTCGTGCTCGGCATTGCCTGGGCGACGCTCGCCGCCGCACCCGCCGTGACCAGGCGCATGGGCAGCACGGGCATGAACGTACTGACGCGGATCATGGGACTGATCGTCATGGTGATCGGTGCACAGTTCGTGATCAACGGTGTGACCATCGTGCTGCGCAGCACGTTCGGCTGAACCCACCCCTCTCCAGCGGAGCACTGTCCATGTCCCTCATGCGACGTCCTTTCGCTTCCCTCCTCGCGTTCCTTGCCATTGCTGCATCTGTCACTCCCGGCGCAGTCGCGCAGGAGATCCTGTGGGACCGCTACGGTGTGCCGCACATCCGCGGCGAATCGCTGGAGGAGGTTGCATGGGCGTTCGGCTGGGCGCAGGCGCAGAGCCATGGCAGCCTGCTGCTGCGCCTCTACGGGCAGGCCCGCGGGCGCGCAGCCGAGTACTGGGGGCAGGACTTCGTGGAGAGCGACCGCTGGGTGCGGGTGAACCGCATTCCCGGACGCGCGCGGGCGTGGCTGGCGCAGGCCGAATCCGAAGAGCGCATGGTCATCGAACGCTTCGCTGCGGGCATCAACGCATACGCGGAACAGCATCCGGACGCACTCGATCCAGCAATGCGCCGGGTGCTGCCGGTCACGTCCGAGGATGTCCTGGCACATGCACAACGCGTCGTTCACTTCACCTTCGTCGCCTCACCGGAGCTCGTCGCGCAGGCGCAGCGTGCACTGCGCGGCGACGCGGACGGAATCGGGATGGATCCCGATGAGGCGGACCTCGACGGCGCACGGCAGCTGCTCGGCTCCAACGCGTGGGCAGTCGCGCCGGCGCGCACCGCAGACGGCAATGCACTGCTGCTCATCAATCCGCACCTGCCCTGGGGCGACCTGTTCACCTGGTACGAAGCGCAGATCACCGGTGGCGGCATCGATGTGTACGGCGTGGCGCTCGTGGGCATGCCCACGCTCAACATCGCGTTCAACGACCGGCTCGGCTGGTCCTTCACCGTGAACACCTATGACGGCGCCGACCTCTACAGCCTGTCATTGCGCGACGGCGGCTACCTCTGGGACGG
>DASTYK010000068.1 GCA_035764935.1 Longimicrobiales bacterium
CCTCGACCGCCAGGTCCAGCGAATCGAGAATGACGCGCTCACCGAATGCCTTGCGCACGCCCTGCAGCACGATGCTCACAGCAGCACGACCGCCCAGAACGCGTCCAGCACGAGGATCATCATGGCGCTGCTCACGACCGCCTGCGTCGTCGACTGGCCGACCGCAGCCGCGCCGCCCGTCGTCGTGTAGCCGTAGTAGCAGCCGATCATCGTGATGATCATCCCGAACGACGCCGACTTGATCAGCGAGAACTGGACGTCGAACGGATCGAAGAAGAGCCGCGCACCGCGCATGAACTCCGGCGTCGACATGTCCAGCAGGTAGAGCGCGCTCGCCCACCCACCCAGGACGCCGACCGCGTTCGCAAAGGCGACGATGATCGGGAACATCAGCGTGCCTGCGATCACGCGCGGCACGACCAGGTATGCGAACGGGTTGTAGCCGAGCGTCTCGAGCGCATCGATCTGCTCGGTCACCCGCATGGAGCCGATCTCCGCGGCGATGTTGGCGCCCACCCGTCCCGCCAGGGCGAGCCCCGTCAGCACCGGACCGAGCTCGAGGATGATGGTCTTGGCGACCAGCGTGCCGACGAAATAGAGCGGGATCGCACCCGTGAACGTGTACGACGCCTGCAGCGAGAGCACGATGCCGGTGAATGCCGCAATGAAGATGGCGATCGGCAGGGACTCCACACCCAGTCGTGCCATGTGCATGACCACGTGCTCGGCCCACGTGCCGACCTCGCGGGCACCGCGCAGTGCACTGCCCGCAAAGCTGCTGAAGCGGCCGAAGCCGCCGACCAGCCGCTTCGCGGAATACCCTGTCCAGGCCAGGGGAACGGTCCAGGTGGGGCGCATACGCCAAGATATGTCAGCCCCCTGCGGGCGGGCTACCCTGTACGCCACGCCCGGGGGTGCCACGGGCCCGGCCCTTGCACCGCGGGCGTCAGACTCCGGTCACGTTCGCCCATGGCAGTGCCCCGAGCGGGGCGGCTTCGTCGAGCCTGGCGGCCAGCGCGTAGTAGTGCAGCACACCCTGCTGCATGCGCTCGTCCAGCTCGTAGCGCAGTGAACGCCAGTACTCGAGCAGGCGGCCGGATGGCATGCCGAAATGATTCGCGTACTGGCGAGCGAGCCGCTCGTCGTTGGCCGCGAACCATGCACGTGAGTCCAGCAGTGCGCGGTGCAGCCGGGCGAGCTCGGGCGTGCCGTCGACAGCGGCGCGGACCTGCCAGACCGCAAAGGCGAAGGGCAGGCCGGTCCACGCGGTCCAGAGCTCGCCCAGGTCGTAGACGTGCCGGCCAGCCGGCGCCTCGCGTCGCAGTGCGACGTCGCCGATGCGCAACACCGCTGCCGCCCCGTCAGCGATCGGGTCCGGCACCGCTGCCTGGTCGTACCAGGCGTAATGCGGTCGCAGCCCGCTGCGCAGCTCGAGCAGCGTGCGCAGCAGCACGACGGACGTCGCCGACGCCGTCGGCAGCAGAACGCGCGCTTCGTGCAGCTCGTCGATCGGGCGGGTGCTCTCGAGCAGGATGCTCTGCACCGGGCCCTCGGCGCCGATCACCAGGTCCGGGAGCACCCGGTACTCGCTCCCGTGACGCGCGAGCTCGATGCTGGAGCAGGGTGCCACATCGATCTCGCCGCGCGCGAGCGCCGCATTCAACACGGACGGGATGGCAGTGACGACGGCAAGGTCCGGACGCGGCTCCACGATCAGCCGCGCATGCACGGGGAAGCAGTTGCTGTATTCGATGTGGCCGAGACGCATCATCACGTGAATTCTTCGATTCGTGGAGCGCGTTCACCGCGCCCGGCGTTCAATCTCGCCGCCGTCCTCGGCGCCCGCCAGCGCCGCCGCACGCTGATCGGCATGCTGCTCATCGCCGTCAGCGTCGTGCTGGCGGTGCTGATCTTTCTGCTGGATCCGCTGCGGCAGATGCTGCGCGACGACGTCGAGCTCGTCGCACTGCTGGACGCGGCGCCCGCACTGTCACCGGGGGCCGCTGTCTGGATCGCGGGGCGCGAGGTAGGCTCCGTCGAAACCCTCGAGTTCCTGCCGCTGGGCGGCAACGGCGCACCGCGCCTCGCGCTCGTGCTGCGCGTACCCCGCGATCGACTTTCGATCATCCGGAGGGACGCGACGGTACGCATCGCGTCGGCCAGCATGGCCGGCGATGCGGTGGTCGATATCCTGCCCGGCAGTGCGGGCGCACCGCCGATCCAGCCGGGAGACACGCTGCGCGCCGAGCCGGTGCTGACCGCTGCCGAGCTGCGCACCCGCATCGCCGCGGTGCGCGCCGCCTCCGACTCGCTCCGGGTGGAGACCCGCCCGGTCGCGGCTGCCGCCAGGGCCCGCATGCTCGGACTCACCCGCGTGCAGTCCGGCTTCGCGCGCGTGCAGGGCGGCCTCGATGAGCTGTCCCGCACGATCGCGGAGAGTCCCGCAGCAACGCTTGCAGCCAGCGACGACGTCGATCGTGCTCTCCAGCGCCTGCGAGCCGCCGGCGCCGTGATCACGGATGCCGGCGGCGCTGAAAGCGGCGTACGCCGCACCATCGCGGCCTTCCAGCCGCTGGCCGGGCACTCGGCGGAGCTGGGTGCGCGGATCGACTCACTGATGGCACGCGGCAGCCCCAATGGCACGCTCGCGCGCCTTCAGGCCGATTCCGCCCTGGCCGTCGCCCTGCGCCGCACCCGCCTGCAGCTCGACTCACTGATCGCAGACGCGCGCGCAAATCCGTTCCGTTACGTCTTTTGACATCCGCACTGCACGCGTCGGCACACCCGGCCGCCAGACCGTGCAGAACGGCTGAACAGGCGCAGCCGATGTTACGATTTCGCCTGCTGCACCGTCACATTCCGCAGTCGACACGGTGTGATGAAGGCTCTTGACCCCGGTTTTGCCCCGTGCTACACTGGTGCCCATTCATCCACGACAACGAACCTCTCCACCGGAGGCGCGGATACGCGCCGACCTGTATGGTCCTGTGCCCACATTACATGTGAATGCGGTTCGGCCGGTGTTCGCTCGCCTGTCGTTTCTATCCTGCCAGAAAATTTTTGGAGTGATTGACTCGTGGACATCGCCGAGCTGAAAAGCAAATCGATTGCCGAGCTCCACGAAATGGCCGAGGAGCTCAACATCTCGAATTACAGTGGCCTGCGTAAGCAGGACCTGATCTTCCGTATCGAGCAGAACCTGCTGGACAGCGACGTCGTCCTGCGCGGCGAGGGCGTGCTCGAGATATTGCCGGAAGGGTACGGCTTCCTGCGCTCGCAGGACTGGAATTACCTGTACGGCCCCGACGACATCTACGTCTCCCCCTCACAGATCAAGCGTTTCGACCTGCGCACCGGTGACACGGTGCTCGGCCAGGTTCGTCCGCCCAAGGAGGGTGAGCGGTACCTCGCGCTGCTCAAGGTCGAGCAGGTCAACATTGACGACCCGGAGAAGGCAAAGCACCGGATCGCCTTTGACAACCTGCGTCCGCGCTACCCCGAGGCGCGGCTGCGCCTGGAGACGGACAACGGCCCGCTCTCCATGCGGCTGATGGACCTGATGACGCCGATCGGCAAGGGGCAACGCGGCCTGATCGTCTCGCCGCCCAAGGCCGGTAAGACGACGATCATGCAGCAGATCGCCAACTCGATCATCTCGAACCATCCGGAAGTGCACCTGATCGTGCTGCTGATCGACGAGCGGCCCGAAGAGGTCACGGACATGGAAGAGAATGTGGCGGCGGAGGTGATCAGCTCCACGTTCGACGAGCCGGCCGACCGTCACACGCAGGTCGCCGAGATGGTGATCGAGAAGGCGAAGCGCCTGGTCGAGCACGGCCGCGACGTCGTCATCCTGCTCGACTCCATCACGCGCCTCGCGCGCGCCTACAACGTGACCGTCCCGCACTCGGGCAAGATCCTGTCCGGCGGTGTCGATGCCCATGCACTGCACAAGCCGAAGCGCTTCTTCGGCGCGGCGCGCAACATCGACCAGGGCGGCTCGCTCACGATCATCGCGACCGCACTGATCGAGACCGGCTCGCGCATGGACGAGGTCATCTTCGAGGAGTTCAAGGGCACCGGCAACATGGAGATCGTGCTCGACCGGCACATCGCCGACAAGCGCATCTTCCCCGCGGTCGACATCAACCGCTCCGGCACCCGCAAGGAGGAGCTGCTCCTCGACGACGTCGAGCTCAACCGCGTCTACCTGCTGCGCAACTTCCTCGGCGACATGCCACCGGCCGAGGCACTCGAGTTCCTGCTCGAGCGCATGAAGCGCACGAAGACGAACAAGGAGTTCCTCGACTCGATGGCGCGCGGCTAGTTCATCGCGCGCTGTTACGTCCTGCTGCGTCCTCTGCGTCCTCAACGGATTTTTTTCACCGCTGAGGCGCGGAGGGCGCGGAGACGGCGCCCAAGGTTTCTCGCTGGCCGCAGAATCGACCGCGGCGCTGTCATCCTGTTCTGAAATGGCGTCCGCCCGGCAGCGTGATTCACCACGAAGCAAATCCAAAGAACACGAGCCGACGGCACCGCAATGCTGCGCTGGCCGCGAGCTCGCGTCGAAACCCTCAGCGAACTCCGCGCCTCAGCGGTGAATGCGTGATGTTGATCCGGGGCGCCTGCCCATCCAGTTTCAGTCCATGACCGACAGACACCACGCCGAAGCACGCCTCGAGGCCGCACTCGCCGCCGCGGGCCTCCAGGACTCGCGCCCCGCCCTGCGCGCGCGCCTCAAGCTGCTGCGCCAGCGGGACGAGGCCGCGTTCCAGCAGGCGGTGCGGCATTATGAGAACGAGGTCGTGCCGGCACTGGCCTCGTCCGCCGGGCCGCTGGACGCCTGGCTCGAGTATGCGCGGCTGCTGGGCGAGCTGAGCGGCAGCGGCGAGTTCGTCGCGATCGACGCCACGGGACTGGCGTCGCCATGGGCGCCGCCGTACCGGCCGGGTACGCTGGTGATTCACCTGCCGTCGGACGCCGCGCTGCCCGTCCTGCCGGCGGCCGTCCCGGCCGCGCCGACCGGCCCGCAGCAGGCCGCGAGCGGGCTCCTTCTCGAGGGTCGGCTGGGATAGGCAGGCGGCGCGCTTCGTGCACGCCCCTGTTTGCCGGCTCCGACCATCCCGCTATTATTGCCGGTCCCGTTCCCGCGACGCAGGAGTGCCGGATGACGCCGACCCGCAATCTCATCAAGCGCGCTCCCGGCATGCCCGAGGCCGACGTCTTCGAGATGACGTGGGAGTTCTTTGGTGAGCTGTGTCGCGTACTGGCGGTCAAGGTCGCGACCGCCGGCTACCGGCCCGACCTCGTCGTCGGGATCGCCAAGGCCGGCGTGATCCCGGGCGCGGTCGTCGCCTCGATCCTGCGCTGCGACTTCTACTCGCTCAAGATCAGCCGTGACCTCGGCGCCGAGCGGGTCCGCGCCCGTCCCAAGATCTTTTCCGCCGCCCCCAAGGAAGCGATGGGCAAGAACGTGCTCATCGTCGACGAGATCTGCACGTCCGGCGAAACCCTGCGGCTCGCACAGAATGCGCTGCGGCAGGTGAAGCCGGCCGACCTGCGGACCGCGACCAGCCTGGTGAAGCAGGGCGGCTACAAGCCCGACTTCTATGCGCTCGAGACCGACGCCACGGTCATCTTCCCCTGGGACCGCCAGGTCGTGAACGACGCGGGCGAGATCGTGACCAACCCGCTGTACGAGGGCCTCTAGGCATGCGGCTGGCGGCCCCGGTCCTGGCGACCCTGCTCCTGGCCGGGGCGTGCGCGCCGCCGGTCGAGGACGAGGACGTCGCCGAGGGGACGGAGCTGGGTGACACGATCCCGCCGCCCCCCTACTCCGAGCAGACCGCGCCTTCGACGCTCCCGCCCTCGGCCGGAGTTCCGGGCCAGCCGCTCGCCGTGGAGCGCCCCGCCAGCAAGCGGGGCGTGCTCATGCTCGAGGGCACGGCCGACACCGTCGAGTTCCGACTGGTCGAGGCGCCGCCGGAGTTCGAGCTCGGTTTCTCGACGTACGTACCCGCCGACATGACCGTGGAGTTCGACTCGGCCGATGGCGGCCACTCGGTCGAGTTCATCGCGAACTTCGGCGGCAGACTCACACCGCGTGCGTACGCACAGGTGTTCTTTTACCCACGCAGCACCGCGCTTCCGCTGGCGCGCACCACCGTCGACAATTTCATCACGGGACTGAATCCCGAGGTTGATCGCTCGGTCGCCGAGACACCCGAGCCCTGGGCGTACGAGCAGACCTCGTTTTCATATCCGCACGAGCAGCAGACCTTCGTTGGACGGATTGCCCTCGCGCAGAGAGGCGCCGTCGTGTTCCATATGCTCGCGCACTATCCCGCCGAATACGCCGATGGAATGGGCCCGCGGATCGCCGCCGTGCTGCACGAATGGCGGTGGGCCGATGGCACGCCGCTGATGCGCTGATCGCGCGGCGGAGGCAGCTTGGGTTCACCGCTGGCCTGGGTCCTCTTCAACGTAGTCATCCTCGCACTCCTGGCGCTCGACCTCGGCGTTTTCCACCGGCGTGCGCATGCGGTTTCCATCCGTGAGGCCGCCGGGTGGAGCGCATTCTGGGTCGCCCTGTCGCTGCTGTTCAACCTCGGCATCTACCTGCTCGTGGGACGCGACGAGGCGCTCGAGTTCCTCACCGGCTACCTGATCGAAAAGTCGCTCGCCGTCGACAACCTGTTCGTCTTCGTCCTCATCTTCTCCTACTTCGGCGTGCCCGCGGCGTACCAGCACCGCGTGCTGTTCTGGGGCATCCTGGGTGCGCTCGTCATGCGCGCCGCCTTCATCCTGGCCGGCAGCTACATGCTGCAGCACTACGACTGGGTGTTCTACGTGTTCGGCGCGCTGCTGGTGATCACCGGCATCCGCATGGCCGTGCGCGACGAGGACGCGATCGACCCGTCGCAGAGTCGCGTGCTGCGCATCGCCCGCAAGGTGCTGCCCGTCACGGTCGGCTTCCGGGGCACGCACTTCTTCGTGCGCGAGAATGGACGCATCCTCGCCACGCCGCTGCTGCTCGTCCTGATCCTGATCGAGTTCTCGGATCTCATCTTCGCCGTCGATTCGATTCCGGCCATCTTCGCGATCACGCTCGACCCGTTCATCGTCTACACGTCCAACGTGTTCGCCATACTCGGCCTCCGCTCGATGTATTTCCTGCTGGCCGGCATCATCCACCGCTTCGTGTACCTGCGCTACGCACTCGCCTTCGTGCTCGTGTTCGTCGGCGTGAAAATGCTGCTCGAGGACGTCGTACACATCCCGATCCTGGTCTCACTCGGCGTCATTGCCGCCGCCCTCGTCGTCGGCGTGCTGGTCTCGCTCCGCGCATCAGAGGAACAGCGCGAGGACGTGCTGCCGGAGCCGCCACCGGTCCCCGGCGAGCCGCTGGCCGAAGCCGCGGAGCCCGGAGCGGATTCGCTGCCCGGCGGAGACGATCGCGACAGCCACGGCTGAACGTGCGCACCAACGGCGCTGAAGAGGGGGGATCGACGTGAAAATCGGTGAGCTGGCAAACCGCGTCGGCGTGAACATCCAGACCGTCCGCTACTACGAGCGACGCGGCCTGCTGCCCGAGCCGGACCGCACGCGAAGCGGCTACCGCGAGTACGACGAGCACGACGTACATCGCATGGAGTTCATCCTGCGCGCCAAGGCGCTCGGCTTCACCCTCACCGAGATCCGCGAGCTGATGGACCTGCGCGTCGATCCCACCCGCACCGCTGACGACGTCCGCGCTCGCGCCCTCGAAAAGATCGCCGACACCGACGCCAGGATCCGGGACCTGCAGCACATCCGGGCGGGCCTCCGGCGGCTCGTCGGTCTCTGCGAAGCGCACGGCCCCGTGGAGGAATGCGCACTCATGCACACCATCGCCGCCGGCGACCACGACTGACGTTCCTCCGGGCGCGGCTGCCCGCGGGGCGCCGCGTCGGGGAGTACCTCCGGTTCGACCCTTTTTAGCTTTCCCGGGCGCGGAGCACACGCGGCTCATCCGGGTGTCCTCCGCGCCCCGCCCGCCTCGCCCCTTGACTCTATACCAGACTACAGGCCTTAGCCTTCACGCAGTCAAAAACCACGACACTCGACTGCATGGAGGAACAGATGAAACGGAATGTGATCGCGCTGACACTGGCGGTGCTCGCCGGACTGGTGGTGGCCCGTCCTGCATCCGCGCACTGCGACAGCGTGGAGGGCCCGGTCGTAAAGGCGGCGCAGGCGGCGCTGGCCGCCGGCGACGTGACGCCCGTCCTGAAGTGGGTGCGCGACGGGGACGAAGCGGAGATCCGGGCTGCATTCGAGCGGACACTGGCAGTACGCGGGCAGGGCGCGGACGCCCGGGAGCTGGCGGACTGGTGGTTCTTCGAGACGCTGGTGCGGGTGCACAGGGAGGGTGAGGGCGCGCCGTACACGGGCCTCCTGCCTGCTGGCGCCGAGGTGGACGAGGGGATCGAGGCCGCGGACGTCGCTCTGGTCAGCGGTGGTGTCGATGCGCTGGTCGACGATCTCTCGAGCCGACTCGACGCCGGTCTGCGTGAGCGATTCGAGCGCGTGCAGGCGCTGCGTGCGCATGCAGACGAGAGCGTCGAAGCGGGTCGCAGGTTCGTGCACGCATACGTCGAGTACATCCATTTCGTGGAAGCAGTGCAGTCGCTGCTCGAGCAGGGTGCAGGTGAGCATGCTCCCGCTCCGACGCATGCGCATTGAGGAGGTGACAGTCATGACGACGATTCTGAGGAGCGACGAATTCACGTGCCCGTCCTGTGTGGACGGGATCGAATCGGCGCTGACGCGGCTGGCCGGGGTTCGTGCCGCAACGGTTCACTTCGGCACTGGACGCATCGAGGTCGAGCACGACCCCGGGATCGCGACGGCTTCGGATCTCGTGATGCGAGTAAAGGAGGCCGGTTACACGGCGCGGGTCAGTCCGTTCTGAGCGTCGCGGCGGAAGGAGACAGCGAGATGCAGACCAGTGGATTCCGCGAAGGGGGAACGCTGAACCGGATTACGCAGCACGCACTGCCGCTGTCGGGCGCACTCATCCTGGGTGCGCTCGCGGCAGGGCGGGTGGCCGGCGTTCCGTGGCTGTACGCCGCACTGATGACTGCGGCCGCGCTGGTTGCGGGCCACCCGATTGCTGTCCGGGCGCTCCGGCTGCTCGCGCGGCGCCGCTTCACGATCGAGCTGCTGGTCACGATTGCGGCGCTCGGCGGCATCGCGATCGGCGAGTGGTGGGAGGCGGCGGCGGTCACGTTCCTGTTCCGGCTAGGCGGCTGGCTGGAGTCGCGGACGCTGCGTCGCACCCGTGCGGCGCTCGGCGAGCTCATGGCGCTCGCGCCGGAAACAGCGCGCGTTCTGCGCGAGGGTGTGCGCATGGACGTCGTGCCGATGGAGGTACGCAGCGACGACACCGTGGTCGTCCTGCCGGGCGAGCGCATCCCGGTGGATGGCGTGGTGCTGGCCGGCGGTGCAGCCGTGATCCAGGCGATGATCACGGGCGAGTCGATTCCGGCGGAGAAGGTCGCCGGCGACGAGGTGTACGCCGGTACGGTCGCGGAGGACGGCATGCTCGAGGTGCGTCCGACCGGCATCGGCGCGGACACGACGCTCGCGCGCATCGTTCGCCGCGTCGAGCAGGCACAGGAGGCGAAAGCGCCGTCGCAGCGCCTGATGGAGCGGTTCGCCGCGTGGTACACGCCCGTCGTGATCCTCCTGGCGGTCGGGGCATTCATCGTGACGCGCAGCGTCGAGCTCGCGCTCACCCTGCTGGTCATCGGCTGCCCGGGTGCGCTGGTGCTCGCGATGCCTGTCTCGATCGTGGCAGGGATCGGGCGCGCCGCGCGCGAGGGTGTGCTGATCAAGGGCGGCCAGCACCTGGAGGATGCAGCGCGTATCACCGCGATTGCGTTCGACAAGACCGGCACACTGACCACCGGCCGGCCGCAGGTCGTCCGTGGACGCGAGTCGAGCGACGTCCTGCAGCTCGCGGCATTCGCCGAGGCCGGCACGACGCACCCGTACGCGCGCTCGATCATCGAGGCGGCCAACAGCATGGCCGCCGTGGCGGCCGGCATACACGACGCCCGGGAGCCGGCGGCGGCGGATACCCGGACTCGGGTGGGGCGCGGGGTGATCGCACACCGTGATGGCCGGCGCATCGCGGTGGGCAGCCGCAGGCTGATGGACGAGCTGGAGCTGGACGTGCCGACGGAGCTTGCCGGCGATGTGAGCAGCGATGCGCGCATCGGTGCGACGACCATCTTCGTGGCGGACGGCGCCGCGGTCGTCGGCTCCCTGGGCATCGCTGACGCGCCACGTCCCGGGGCGCGCGCGGCGATCCGCGCCCTGCGCACGGCTGGCATGGAACGGATGGTCATGCTGACTGGAGACTCCATCGCACCGGCAGCGGCGATCGGTGCAGCGTTGCAGCTGGACGAAGTACATGCTGAGCTCCTGCCCGAGGACAAGCTGGCGCACATCCGCGTGCTGCAGGACGACGGACATGTGGTCGCGATGGTCGGTGACGGCATCAACGACGCACCGGCACTGGCGGCAGCGGACGTGTCGATCGCCATGGGAGCGGCGGGCTCGGACGTCGCACTGGAGACGGCAGACATCGCACTGATGACGGACGATCTCGGCCGGCTCAGGGACGCGGTGCGCATTGCGCGTGCAACGCGCAGCAACATCCGCCAGAATGTCGCGATCGCACTGGGCACGGTGGTGCTGCTGCTCACGGGCGTGCTCGGCGGCTCCGTGAACATGGCGTCGGGCATGCTCGTCCATGAGGCCTCGGTGCTGCTGGTCACGCTCAACGCCATGCGGCTGATGCGGCGGTGACCCGGACGGCACCGTCACGTTCTGCGGAGTGCGAAAGCAGAGGTGCGCGCGTACTATACGGGACACACACGCTTCCGGAGGATGCTCGATGGTTCGAGACGAACGGCCTGCTCCGCGGCCGCGCACCCCACTCACACTCCTGCTCCTGGCGCTCATCGGCTGCGCCGGCGCCGGCGCTTCCGCTCCGCGCGATGGGCTGGCACGCAGCGCGTATGACGGTGCGCGGGCTGACGGGCCGCCGCCCGTCGCGCGCGAGTTCCGCGGTGTGTGGATTGCCGCAGTCGCAAACATGGACTGGCCGTCGGCTCCGGGGCTGCCGCCGGATTCGCAGCGCGCGGAGCTGATCGCGATGTTCGATCGCGCTCGCGAGCTGGGGCTGAACGCCGTGGTGCTGCATGTGCGTCCCGCCGGCGACGCGTTGTACGCGTCCGAGCTGGAGCCATGGTCCGCATACCTGACCGGCGAGCAGGGGCGCGCCCCCGAGCCGTACTACGATCCGCTCGAGTTCGCCGTGAACGAGGCGCACGCGCGAGGGTTGGAGCTCCACGCCTGGTTCAACCCGTACCGTGCCTGGCACCCGTCGAATCCGGGAGAGCTCGCCGCGACGCACATCAGCCGCACGAATCCCGAGCTGGTGAAGCGGTACGGCAGCTATCTCTGGATGGATCCCGGCGAAGAGGCTGTGCGGCAGCGCAGCATCGAGGTCGTCGCCGACGTCGTGCGCCGCTACGACGTCGACGGCGTCCACATCGACGACTACTTCTATCCGTACAGGGAACGCGGTCCGGACGGCAACGTCCTCGACTTTCCCGACTCCGCGAGCTACGCGCGCTACCGCGCCGCGGGCGGCACGCTCGAGCGTGACGACTGGCGGCGTGAGAACGTCGATCGGTACGTGCGCGAGATGTACGACGTCGTGAAGAGCGAGAAGCCGTGGGTCAAGGTCGGCATCAGCCCGATCGGCACCTGGCGGCCATACGTGCACGAGCAGATCCGCGGCTTCGACGCGTACGAGCAGATCTATGCGGACTCACGGAAGTGGTTCCTCGACGGCACGCTCGACTACATGGTGCCGCAGCTCTACTGGCCGATCGCCCGCACCGACGTGAGCTTCCCCGTCCTGCTCGACTGGTGGGCCGCCCAGAATCCGCTCGGCCGCGGGCTGTATGCGGGGCTGATCCCAGGCAACGTGAACCTCGATGCAGGCGGACGCGCCGGCTGGGACGGCGACGAGATCATCGGCCAGGTCTATATCACGCGCGGCCACCCGGGTGCTGACGGGCATGTCCATTTCCGCATGGGCAGCCTGATGCCGAACAGCGCGTTCACGCCGATCCGCGGTGCGGACACACTGCCGGAAGCACGGCTCGATTCCATCCGTGCACGACAGGCAGCCGTCCAGGCGCGACGCGATTCCATGACCAGCAAGATGGTACGCGAGACCTACGCGTATCCGGCACTCACGCCGGCCATGGCCTGGCTCGACGATGACCGCCCCGACACACCGTCCGCGGCCCGCAGCGGCCGCAACCTGACCGTTCGCGCAGGCACGGACGAGCCGGTCCGCCAGCTGGTCGTGCAGGCGCGCTGGCCGGAAGGCTGGTGGACCACCGAGATCATCCCGGCAACAAGCCGGAGCTGGGTGATCGGCAGCCGCTACGACGTTCCCGGCGACCCCGTCGAAGTCTGGGTGTCAGCCGTCGATCGCGTGGGGAACCAGAGCAGGCCGCTCGAGGTGGAGGACACCGCGAGCTGACGGACGGCAGACACCCGCTCGCTGTCAGGGCCATTTGACACTTCGTAAGGCATTGCTGCAGAATTCCAGCAATCCCTGATCATTGTGAGCAGCATCGCGGCGGTGACGCCGCGGTCCCGAGAACCCGAGCGAGCGACGAGTGCGTATGCCGCGCAGGCTACTTGCTGCAGCGCTGTTGGCGATCATGGCGGTCGCGTCCTGTGGCGGATCCGCCAGCCCCGGACCCGTTGCACCCGAGCCGCCCGATCCCGATCCGCCGGGCCTCACCGGCATCGAGGGGATCGTCGATTCCGTGCGCGTCGCATTCGGCCTGCCGGCACTCGTCGGCGCGATCGTCACCCGCGACAATCCCGACTTCGCGCGCGCGGTGTCCGGCTACCGCCGCGCCGGCGGCGGCCCCGCCGCAACGCTCGACGACCTGTGGCACCTGGGCTCCAACTTCAAGGCGTTCACGGCGATGCTCGCTGCCATTGCAGTCGAGGACGGAGAGATCGCCTGGGAAACCACGATTGCCGACGCGTTCCCCGAGCTGGCGGGCACGATCAGGGCCGAGTACCAGGCGATCACGCTGCGTGACCTGCTGTCCCAGCAGTCGCGACTGCAGCGCGACCCGCCGGCCCGCGCGATCGTCGGGACGACCCGCACCGAGCAGCGCGATGCGGTGGCCGCCTGGGCGCTCACACAGCCTCCTGCCAGCGCCTCCGGCCAGTACAGCTACACGAACACCGGGTACATGGTCGCCGCAGCCATGCTGGAGCGTGCGCTTGAAACGTCCTTCGAAAATGCGATGCAGACGCATGTCTTCGATCCGCTCGGTATCGATGACGCCGGCTGGGGGCCGCAGGCCGGTCATGCTTCCTCCACGCAGCCCGTCGCGCACCGCCTCGTGAATGACCAGTGGCAGGTTCTGGAGGCGTTCGACAACCCGCCGGTCTATGCGTCGGCCGGGGGTGCGCACATGTCGGTAGGAAGCTGGAGCCGGTTCATACAGGAGGTGCTCCGTCTCGAGAACGGTGAGCCGACGATCGTCTCACTGGCCAGCGGCAGCGCAACGACGACGCCGACCACGCCCATCGGCGGCTCCGACTACTACGGGATGGGCTGGGTGATCACCAGCCGCACGTGGGCAAGCGGGAGGACCCTGACGCACGACGGCACCAACACCGCCAATTACTCGGTGACGTGGGTCGCGCCAGAGCGGGGTTTCGCAATCCTCGGACTGTCGAACAGCTACGATTCGGGCGCGACAGCCCGCGTGAGCACAGCGGTCGACGTCCTCATGGGAAGGCTGATTCAGTACTACGAAACGGTGAACTGAACGAGACCCAGCAGTCCGCCGCAGCTACCGGGGAAGTGCCGCCTTCGCCTCCTGCAGTGCGAGTTCCTCGTCCTCGGGATCGCGCAGCATGCGCAGCACGGTCGGTCGCACACCTAGGTACGCCACGTAGCAGCCTCCAAGCGCAGCAGCCGAGACCAGGCCGACACCGAACTGACTGACCCCGGTCACCGGCCAGATTGCGGTGTGCACCGTGTTCAGAATCGCCTCGATCCTGTTGCCGATAAGCCAGCAAGAGCACCGTTGGTGGACTATATTCCTCAGCGGTTGTATGTTTCCCCCCGCATGATACGATCGATTCGACGCCCGAAGCTGACGCTCGGCGGTATTGGCTGGATCCTGGTGCTCGGCTTCCTTGCTCTCCGTATCTACCCGCAGTTGCGTGCAGCGGCGGGTATTGGGGGCTCGGAGCGCCAGGCCCCCGCGTTCATGGTGGAAACGCTGGACGGGACGTCGATCGATGCGGAAACCCTCCGTGGCAAGGTCGTACTGGTGAACTTCTGGGCGACCTGGTGTCCGCCTTGCCGCGTAGAGATGCCCGGCTTTCAACGAGTTTACGAGGCCCGGCGCGACGAAGGGTTTGTCGTGCTCGGCCTTTCCACCGACCGCGGGAGCGTCCGAGCGGTGGGCGAGTTCGTGCGGGACCGGCAGCTCACCTTCCCTGTCGCGATGGCTCCGAAGCCAGTGGTGCGCGCGTTTGGCGGAGTCCGCGCACTGCCCACGTCATTCCTGATCGACCGCAACGGCGTCATCCGGCAGGAGGTGACGGGCCTGTTTGCCGAGCCGGCACTGCGCCTGGCCGTGAGCCATCTGCTGGCCGAGCCGTACGACTCGACCGGGTCGGGAGGCGAGCGATGAGCGACGCTTCGAGCGTCTCCCTCGGCCTCGCCTTTCTCGCCGGTCTCGTTTCGTTCCTCTCGCCGTGCGTGTTCCCCATCGTGCCGAGCTACGTGGGCTTCGTCACGGGCATGACCATGGACGAGCTGCGTGATGACGCACGGGCCGACGCGCGCCGACACGCCGCAATTCACGCGGCGCTCTTCGTGCTCGGCTTCTCTGTGGTTTTCATCGCACTGGGGACATCAGCGACGGCACTCGGCTCGACGCTTCGGCGCTCGTTGCCACTGCTTCAGCAGGTCGGTGGCATTCTCATCGTGCTGTTCGGGCTGTACCTGCTCGGCGTTGTCCGGATGCCAGGGCTCATGCGCGAACGGCGGGTGAACCTGGCGTCCAAGCCCGCGGGCAAGCTCGGCTCGGTCGTGGTGGGGATCGTGTTCGGCGCCGGCTGGACACCGTGCGTGGGACCGATCCTGGCGACACTGCTCCTGTACGCCAGCTTCGAGCACACGCTGTGGCGCGGCGTGCTGCTGCTCACGTTCTATGCGCTGGGGCTCGGCATCCCGTTCTTCCTTTCCGCCGTTGCGCTGAACTGGTTCCTGGCGGGATCACGCAGGATGAAGCGCTGGCTGAGGCCCGTGGAGCGGGTTGCAGGCGTCGCAATGGTGCTCATCGGTGTGCTGCTGTTGACGGGGCACTTCGCAATGATCACGTCGTTCCTGGCGCAGTTCGCGCCGGCGATCGACATCGGTTGATGTTCATGAGTGGAGACGTCGAAGTGAAGGATACAGGGAGTGGCTTCGGGAAGCGTGTGCTGGTTGTAGTCCTGGCCGTTGCGGTGCTCGCCGTCGCGATCGTGCTGACGGAAGGCAGTCGTCGCGGCGGGCCGGCGGGCAGCACCGCACGTGCTGCCGGCGCTCAGCCGCGCGATACCATCGACATGCGTACGCTAGGCTACTCGCACGGGCCGGACGACGCGCCGATCACGGTCTACGAATTCTCCGACTTCGGCTGTCCATACTGCGCGAAGTTCGCCCTCGAGACGTATCCGGAGCTGCATCGTGAGTTCGTTACCACCGGCAGGGTGCGCTGGACCTACGTACCGTTCGTGATGGGGACGTTTCCCAACGGCGGCGAGGCGGCGCGTGCGGCGGAATGCGCGGGCGAGCAGGACGACTTCTGGGTCATGCATGATCGGTTGTTCCAGGGGCAGCGCGAGTGGAAGGGCAGCCGCGATGCCCACGCGCTTTTCCAGAGCTACGCCCGCGAGCTGAGCCTCGATGTCGAGCGCTTCGCCTCCTGCTACCGCGAAGATCGCGGGGGTGAGCGGCTCGCGCTGCAGAACTACGTCGCTGACGCACTGCGGGTGCGTGCGACGCCGTCGTTCTTCATCAACGGCCGACTGGTGGAGGGCGCACTGCCCATCGAGGCGTTCCGGGAGATTCTGACGACGCTGGCGGCACAGTAGCGGAACCGCCACTGCACCTGACAGTCGGCGTCGCCGGACGGGCACTGGCGTTGGCGGCGCCGATCCTGCATTGCGCCCGCTCGTCATGCATCGTGCCATAGTTGATATGAACGGGGCGACCTGAACCGTGCGCGCGCTCACGGTCGAGCCTGGCGTTGCGGAATCGTTGCGGGTGGGTGAGCTGCCCGCACCTGAGCCCCGGGAAGGGATGGTCCTCGTCCGCGGCGTCGCACTGGGCATCTGCGGAACGGACCGGGAGATCGCCGCCGGTCAGTATGGCGCTGCACCGCCTGGTCAGCAGCGCATGATCCTGGGTCACGAATCACTGGGGCGGGTCGAGCATGCGCCCGAGAGCTCCGGGCTTCGCGCCGGCGATCTCGTTGTCGCGATGGTGCGGCATCCCGATCCCGTGCCGTGCCCCAACTGTGCCGTGGGCGAGTGGGACATGTGCCGTAACGGGCTCTACACCGAGCACGGGATCAAGGAGCTGGACGGTTTCGGTGCCGAGTACTGGCAGGTTGCACCGGACAGGCTGATCCGTGTCGACGCCTCACTCGGTGAGCTCGGCGTGCTGCTGGAGCCTGCGAGCGTGGTGGCCAAGGCGTGGCAGCACGCCGATGCGATCGGCAGGCGCGCGACCTGGGAGCCACGCGTCGCGCTGATCACGGGAGCGGGTCCCGTCGGACTCTTGGCGGCGCTGCTCGGCGTGCAGCGCGGACTCGAGGTACACGTCTACGACCGGGTCCCGGACGGACCCAAGCCGGACATCGTCGCCTCCCTCGGTGCCACGTATCACAGCTCGGGACTCGATGAGCTCGATGTCGAGCCCGACATCGTGATCGAGTGCACCGGCGCGTCTGCGGTTGTGCTCGACGTCATACGACGCACGGCCGCCAACGGCATCGTCGCCCTCGCGGGCCTCTCGTCCGGCGGACGCCGGATCGACATCGACATGGCATCGCTGAACCGCACGCTCGTGCTGGAGAACGATGTGGTGTTCGGCTCGGTAAACGCGAACCGCACTCACTACGAGCTCGCTGCTGACGCGCTCGCTCGCGCCGAGCGCACCTGGCTCTCGAGCCTGATCACACGACGTCTGCCGCTGCATCGATATGCGGATGCGATCACACGCCAGCCGGACGATGTGAAAACCATCATCGATCTGACGGCCTGAGACCGGAGAAGGCATGGCCCTGCGCATCGAGGACTACGCGCTCATTGGAGACTGCGAATCGGCCGCCCTCGTGGGAAAGGACGGCTCCATCGACTGGCTCTGCTGGCCGCGCTTCGACTCGCCCGCCTGCTTCGCCGCACTGCTCGGCACGCCGGAGCACGGGCGCTGGCAGGTCGCACCGACAGCGCCGGATGTAACGGTGTCGCGTCGCTACCGACCGGGCACACTGGTGCTGGAGACCACGTTCCAATGCGCCGAAGGGGCCGTCAGCCTCATCGACTTCATGCACCCCCGCGGCACGACACCCGACCTCGCGCGCATCGTGGTTGGACATCGTGGCAGGGTGGCTCTGCGCACCGAGCTGATCCTGCGGTTCGGCTATGGCTACACGGTACCGTGGGTGACGCGCCTCGATGACGGTCGTCTGCGCGCGATTGCCGGACCCGACATGGTCGTGGTGCGCTCGGACGTCGACCTCCACGGAGAAGGCCTTTCCACGGTGGGCGAGTTCAGTGTCGGTGCGGGCCAGTGTGTCAGCTTCGTGATGTCGTGGGGCCCTTCGCACCTGCCGCCGCCCGACTCGATCGATGCGCGCGCCGAGCTTGCCGCGACCGAAGCGCACTGGCAGGAGTGGACAAGTCATTCGACCTACAATGGCGAATGGGCGGATGCGGTCGAGCGGTCGCTCATCACGCTCAAGGCGCTCACCTATCAGCCGACCGGCGGCATCGTCGCCGCACCCACCACATCGCTGCCGGAGCACATAGGCGGCGAGCGCAACTGGGACTATCGCTACTGCTGGCTGCGCGACGCGACGCTGGCACTGCTCTCTCTCATGGATGCAGGCTACATGGAGGAGGCCGAGGCGTGGCGGACGTGGCTGCTGCGCGCGGCGGCCGGCAGCCCCTCGCAGCTCCAGATCATGTACGGCCTCGCCGGCGAGCGGCACCTGCTCGAGTGGAGCGTCCCGTGGCTGCCCGGCTATGAGGCATCCTCACCCGTGCGCGTCGGCAATGGCGCGCATGACCAGGTTCAGCTCGATGTGTTCGGGGAGGTGCTCGATGCGATGCATCACGCGCGCGAGGCCGGCCTCGACGCGAGCGAGGAGTCGTGGCGGCTGCAGCAGGAGCTGGTATACCACCTCGAATCGATCTGGGAACAGCCCGACGAGGGCATCTGGGAGGTCCGCGGCGGGCGCCAGCACTTCACGCATTCCAAGGTGATGGCTTGGGTCGCCCTGGACCGCGCGATCAAGGGCGCGGAACGCTACGGCCTGGATGCGCCCCTCGACCGGTGGCGCTCGACGCGCAGGCGGATCCACGACGAGGTCTGCGCCCACGGCTTCGACCCGCAGCTTGGCAGCTTCGTGCAGGCGTTCGGCTCGAAGCAGCTGGACGCGAGCCTGCTGATGCTGCCGCTCGTCGGGTTCCTGCCGATCGAGGACGAACGCATCCGCGGAACGGTCGAGGCGATCGAGCGCGACCTGACGGTGGACGGCTTCGTGCTCCGTTATGACAGTGCCGGCACCGACGACGGCCTGCCTCCCGGCGAGGGTGCCTTCCTGGCGTGCAGCTTCTGGCTCGCCGACAACCTGGCGCTGCTTGGTCGCATCGATGACGCGCGCAGACTGTTCGAGCGCCTGCTCGCACTGCGCAACGATGTCGGCCTGCTGGCGGAGGAGTACGACCCGCATTCCGGCCGGCTCGTCGGCAACTTTCCGCAGGCGTTCTCCCACATCGGCGTGATCGACACCGCGCTGAATCTGTCGCGTGCAGTGGGTGGTGAGCGGAAGCCGGCGGAGCAGCGTTCCGGGGAGGGACTGGCCGTGAGCTGAGCCGCGCTGGCCCCTCCTTGCCGCGCAACCAATGGGAGACAGTACAAAAAACCGCCCGGATGTGTTATATTGTAGTTCTGAACTGTGCGAAGGCGCGCAGCTTCCTGTCGCCCGCGGTGGAGCCTTCCGTGAAGGCGCCGTCGCGGGCGAACGTGTTTCTGGGGAGGGGACCCGGTTCTACAAACGGAAAGGAGCCGAGCGAATGGCAGGCTACTCGAACGGAAACCGTCGTGTGCGCGACGTACAGCTTCACGTCGACGCTGACCTGCACCCCGGCTGGGTGAACGGAGCGGACGTCGCTCTCGCGCCCGGTGATATCGTGGTGTGCACCGACGGACGCGCCGAAGTCGTGAAGGTACTCGGCTGGACCGGAGACCGGAGCCGGCTGCTCGAGTTGCGGCTCGACGTGCCCGGAGCGAAGCCTTTCTTCGCCGCTGCCTCGAACGTCCTCGCCGCACCGGCCAACGCCTGAGCGGCCACCCGCTGAAGCACCAGATCGAAACCCGCGCGCATGCTGCGCGCGGCGATTCCTGTAAGGAACGGACAGTACGGATGCACTCGACGAAGACGTCGCCACCCGCGCCAGCACGCGCGGGCGGCTTTGCGGACCTCGGTCTGCACGAACACCTCATGCGGGCGCTGGACCGGCTCGAGTTCACGACGCCCACAGCGGTCCAGGCGGAAGCGATTCCGGCTGCCTCCGCAGGACGCGACGTGCTGGCCTGCGCGTCCACCGGCAGCGGCAAGACCGCGGCCTTCCTGCTCCCGCTGCTCGAGCAGCTGCGCGAGACGCCGCGCGGCGAGACACGTGCTCTCGTCCTGGTGCCGACGCGCGAGCTGGCGGCCCAGGTGATGGCGCATTTCCGCGAGCTCGCACATCACACGCAGCTCCGCGCCGCTGCCGTCTACGGCGGCGTCGGGATGAAGCCGCAGGAGCAGGCGTTCCGGCGCGGCGTCGACGTGATCGTCGCGACGCCGGGCCGGCTGCTCGATCACATGCAGTACGGGTACGCACACCTTTCGGGTGTGCGCCACCTCGTTCTGGATGAAGCGGACCGCATGCTCGACATGGGCTTCCTGCCCGCGCTGCGCCAGGTGCTGGCCCACCTGCCCCGGGAAAGGCAGACGCTGCTCTTTTCCGCGACGATGCCGCCGCGGATCGCGGAGCTCGCGCGCGAGCTGCTCGCCGATCCGGTCCTGGTCAACCACGGCCGGAGCGCGAAGCCCGCAGCAGGCATCACGCAGGCGTTCTATCCGGTGCGCTCGGCACGCAAGGTGGACCTGCTGGTCGAGCTGCTGCGCCGCGACGAGATCGGCAACGCCATCGTGTTCTGTCGCACCAAGCACCGCGCGAATCGTGTCGCAGCCAAGCTCGAGCGCGCGGGCATCGGGTGTGAGCGCATCCACGGCAACCGCTCGCAGGCGCAGCGAACCAAGGCGCTGGCCGGCTTCAAGGACGGCACGTACCGCGTGCTCGTCGCGACGGACATCGTTGCGCGCGGCATCGATGTCACCGCGCTCGAGCACGTCGTCAACTTCGATGTGCCGAACGGGTCGGAGGATTACATCCACCGCGTGGGTCGCACCGCGCGCGCAGATGCAGTCGGCGATGCATATACGTTCGTTGCCCCTGAAGAGGAGTCGACGATCCGCGACATCGAGCGCGCGCTCAACAAGCGCATCGAGCGACGTATCGTGGATGGCTTCGATTACAGCAGCAACGCGGCAGATGAGCCGCTCGAGATCCCGCTGCAGGAGCGGCTCGCCGCGATGCGCCAGGCGCGTGCGGGCGCGCGCCGGCGGAGCGGTGGGGCCCCGGAGAAGACGCGGTCGCAGAGCGGGTCCAGGCAGGGCACCGGTACGCGCGCGAACGGTACTGCGCGCGGCAGCGAGACGCGTGAGAACGGCACTGCGCGTGGCAACGGCAAGCGGGACGGCACTCCGTCGATCGCGCGAGCCGGAGGCGAGAACGACGGACGGCGCCGTCGTCGGTCGCGGCGCCCTCGCGGAAACGCGGCCTGACGCCGGCCATCCGGTGGTCGATCTGCCAGCAGGGCGGTGCCGAATGGTACCGCCCTGCTGTTTTTTCACCGGACTCCCGCTTCGGGTTACCCTGCCTGCATGAAAATCACCGGGGGACTGGTTACGATACCCGCCGCACCGGATCGTCACTTCATTTTCTGCGAGGACCGAGTGACCTTCACACCGGGCACCGACCCGAGCCATGCCGACCTGGAGCAGCGCGTTCATGCAAGCTTCAGCCGCCAGCAGCTGATGCGGACGCTGGGCGCGAGTCTCACCAGCGTGCTCCCCGGCGTGGTCGAGCTCGAGCTGCCGTTCCGCGACGATCTCACGCAGCAGCACGGCTATCTGCACGCGGCCGCGATCACTGCAATCGTGGACAGTGCGTGCGGCTATGCGGCAATGACGCGAATGCCGCCCGGGACGGAAGTGCTGTCCGTCGAGTTCAAGGTAAATCTGCTGGCGCCGGGCCGGGGTGAGCGATTCGTGGCCGTGGGCCGGGTCGTGCGCGCCGGGCGAACGCTGACGGTGTGTACAGGCGAGGGGTTCGCCATCCAGGACGGCGAGCGAAAGCCGATCTGCGTCATGCAGGCGACGATGATAGCGTCCCGCACAGGAGGACAGGAATGAGTCGCAGCAGCTTCCTCGAGGGCCTGATCGCTGACGGGCCGGCCCCGGAACACGCGGACGAGCTCATGCTGTACGGACAGTTCGTGGGTGACTGGCGGGCGGAAACTTCGGAGTATGCGCCCGACGGGACCGTTACCCGGTCACACTGGGACATCCGGTTCGACTGGGTGCTCGAAGGCCGGGCGATTCAGGACCTGTGGATCACGCCTGTCCGGGATGGGCGGACCATCGGCTGGGCGGAGCCGGGCAACCGCTATTCAACGACCCTGCGAATCTACGACCCCGCCATCGATGCGTGGCACATCATCTGGATCAACCCGCCCGGCGCGTACATCACGCGCCAGCTCGCCCGCAAGGTAGGCGACGAGATCATCCAGATGGCCCCGCTCGACCCGTCCGGGTCACTGACCCGCTGGGTCTACCGCGACATTACTGCCGACAGCTTCCGCTGGTGCAATGAGAAATCCATCGACCAGGGTTCGAGCTGGCAGCTGATCCAGGAGATGCGGGCGAAGCGGGTCCGCTGACGCGTGCGTTTACGCCGTTGGCCCGACCGCCAACCTGGACGGAGGGGCCGGGTTCGGGCAGGACTACGACGCGCTCCCGTTGAGACTCACGTTCAAGGCACGTCTCCTACATCTCGTCGATCTGCTTCTCGACGTCTTTCATGCAGTCCGGGCAAACACTGTGGCTGAAGCGGCTGTTCGTGTGCCTCGAGATGTAGCTCTCGACTGACTGCCAGTAGTCCTCCCCGTCGCGGATCTTCCGGCAGTAGGAGCAGATCGGCAGAATGTCGCGGAGCGTCCTGACCTCGGCGAGCGATGCTTCCAGCCGCTCCGTCAGCCGTGCCCGCTCCGCTTCCGCCTCTTTCCGCACGGTGATGTCACGCGCAACGCCGTAGATGACGTTGCCGTACGTGTCGGCCTGGGCGTTCCAGAGGAACCAGCGGTACGAGCCATCGCTGCACCGGTACCGATTCTCGAAGCCCAGCGCCTGACCGCCCGCGCGGACAAGCGCGTTCCGCTCCAGCGTGCGCTCCAGGTCGTCGGGGTGCAGGAACGTCGTAAACGGGCGCGACATCAGCTCCTCGCGCGTATAGCCGAGCGTTCGTTCCCACGCAGGATTCAGCCTTCGGAAATGACCATTGAAGTCGAGGAAGCAGAACATGTCGAGCGCGATGGCGAAGAAGCCCTCGAGCTCACTCGCGGCCCAGACCTGATCCTGCGCATCGTCCTGCTGTCCCGGCGCTCGCTTCGTCATCGTTTCGCCCTGGCTGCAATAGGCTCGGTAGCTGTGTGGTCGCGTGAACTGTGCGGGATCTGCCAGTGCCTACATGATCCATTCCGGAAGCGGTACAGACCGCGTTCGAACGCGCGCTCAGCACATAATTCAAAGGCTGAAAGGCCCGGATCTTCGCCCGGACCTTTCAGCCTGTCCACTCCCGCCCGGTCACCAGCTACACGTCCAGATTCTTCACGAACTTCGCGTTCTCCTCGATGAACCGACGCCGCGGCTCGACATCGTCGCCCATCAGCGTCGAGAAGATCTGGTCCGCCTCGACCGCGTCCTCCATCGTGACCTTGAGGATCGTGC